>NZ_JBITWA010000015.1:0-135518 GCF_044543425.1 Bacillus sp. NPDC077411
CAAAACAAAACTAAAAGGAATGAGCCCTGTACAATACAGAACGCATTCCTCATTAGCTGCTTAAAATATGTGTCTAACTTTTTGGGTTCACTTCACTACGTACTTTTGGAGTTGGTTCCTTGTTTTTTTAATTTACTGATGCAAAACGCTCAATTTTTGCCATAAACGATTCATGAAGTGCTTCGACACCTTTTACTAAATGAAGGCGGTCGATTACGACAGATACTTTAATTTCTGATGTACTTACCATTTTAATGTGAATATGTTCTTCTTGTAATGTTGAGAACATTTTCGCAGCGACACCTGGATTAGATACCATACCTGATCCAACGATCGATACTTTTGCTAAATGGTTTTCATACTCTACAGATTCATATTGCATAGATTCACGATTTTCTTCTAAAACCGCTAGTGTTTCTTTTAAATCATTTGAATGAATAGAGAAGGATAAATGTACAGTTCCTTCATTTGTAATACTTTGAATGATAATATCTACATTAATATGAGCACTTGCTAATGTAGAGAAGACTGCGGAAAGTTTTCCTGCTTGTAGGCCTTTCATTGTTACACGTGTAATATTATCTTCAAATGCAATGCCTTTTACGATTGATTGTTGTTCCATGTCACATTCTCCCCTTACGATTGTTCCGTTTTCTTGTTCCATGCTTGAGCGAACTTCTAACATAACATTATGATTTTTTGCAAATTCGACTGCTCTTGGGTGAAGTACACCAGCGCCTAAATTTGCAAGTTCTAACATTTCATCATAGGAAATTTCATCTAATTTGTAAGCGTCTTTTACAACGCGAGGATCAGTTGTATAAACACCTGTTACATCAGTATAAATATCACATTTTGTTGCTTGTAATGCTGCAGCTAATGCAACTGCAGTTGTATCGGAACCGCCGCGGCCAAGCGTTGTAATTTCCTGATCTCTGCTTAATCCTTGGAAACCAGCTACAACAACAATCGTTCCTTTTTGTACATAAGATTGAATGCGCTCTATATTTATGTCGATAATTCTTGCGCTGCCGTGTACGGGCTCTGTTGTAATACCAGCTTGCCAGCCAGTGAATGAAATTGCCTCATACCCTTTTGTTTGCAAGGCCATTGTTAATAAAGAAATTGAAATTTGCTCACCTGTTGTAAGTAACATGTCCATTTCTCGTTTACTAGGTTGATCTGTAATACTAGCAGCTAAAGATACTAATTCATCTGTACTATGTCCCATTGCAGAAACGACCGCTACAATTCCGTGTCCTCTTTCATATTCCTCAATGATTAAATCGGCAACATGTTGAATCCGTTCGATATTTCCGACAGATGTACCACCAAATTTTTGAACAATAATCTCCATGATAAGAGCCCTCTTTCAAGTTAATATAGATAAATAAATTAGGGAAAATGTTGTTAAACATAAGATGGGAAGTATAGATCTTCCTGTAAGTTATCGAAAGCAAATAAAAAACACCATCTCAAATAGGTGAGGATGGTGCTGTTACAGGAAAAAGGAAACAGAAAACGGAGCTAATAAAAAAACCGCCAAAAAAGAAGATGATCATAAAAAAACATGATCTCTCTTTTTTGTAGATAGCTCTTCATATATACACCGCTGTATATATGACAGTTCTGTTTCTATTCGAAAACAGCCCCAATGTATATGCTCAGAGGAACATATACATTTCGGCAACTTTTCCTTTCATCTACATTCACTGACAATCTCTGTGTCTCCTATAGAATACTCATAAAAGTTGCGACCTCTATCTCACGTCATTAGGCGAGAGTAATTGGTTGTATGAAGTTGTTTGTAACATTTGTTCTATAGTAATCAAAATGTTGAGAGAAATCAAGTGGGTTATAAAAATTTTGAAAATTAAAATGGTTTATTGGTAAAATGAAAATGATATGTGGTTGAAAGGGGTAAATATTACAAATTTCACATATGGATGGAGGAGTGGGAATGAAAAAACAAAACCCCATTTATGTAAAAACCGAAATAGAAACTACAATGGATGAACTTTGGAAGTATACACAGGATCCAAAGATACATACGGAATGGGATGCACGGTTTACAGAAATATCGTATTTAGAGAAGAACGAAGGCGAACCACAGCGTTTTTTATATAAAACAAAAATTGGTTTCGGACTTGAAATTGCTGGAGAAGGAGAATCAATAGGAGAATTACAAAAAGAAGGCGGGGAACGCATTTCGTCACTGAAATTTTGGACAGATAGTAAGCTTTCGTTAATTTCGGTAGGGAGAGGCTATTGGAAGTATAAACCGAATGAGAATAAGGTTCGCTTTGAAACGCAGTATGATTATGAAACGAGGTTTGGAGGTATAGGAAGATTTATAGATTCATATATATTTCGTCCGTTATTAGGGTGGGCAACAGCTTGGAGTTTTGATGCCTTGAAATTGTGGTTAGAAAAAGGATTTCATCCGCGTTTATTATTAAAAAGAGCTATTACATATTATCTCATTTGCTTTTTGTTGTCTTTTGTGTGGATCTATCAAGGTCTTATTCCGAAAATTTTATATACTCATCCAGAAGAGGTACAGATGCTTTCCAAGCTTATTGGTTCAGAAAATTACGCTGCCGCAATGATTAAAATGGTTGGATTTTTGGAAATTGTGTTTGGGGTGATCTGGTTGTTACCTTTCCAAAAACAGAAATTATTTTTTCTTCACACTTTTATAATATTAATATTGACAGCTGCGGCGGGATTTACAAATATCGTTAGCTTTATGCAACCTTTTAATCCGATTACGTTAAACATCATATTAATTGGACTCTCAATAATCGGTTATATGAATAGCAATAACTTACCGCAAGCGAAGAATTGTAAGAGAAGTAGAAAGGAGTAGAAAATTGACTTCCATTTACGAAACATTATTAGAAGAATCCTATTATCAGTTACACCCAAAGTTACAAAAACGGTATGCAATTACAGAAGAATATAGTTTTACAGGTGAAGGGAGGATGGACGAAATTACAGAAGGTTCTGCTGCTGTAAGAATGTTTTTAAAAGTAGCAGCAAAATTCCGGATGTTCTTTTCAGAAAGAGGGACAGAAGTACCATTTATTATCCAAAATAAAGCAGAGAAAGACAGTAAAGGAGAGACATTTGTAAGATGGAATCGGATGTTTTTATTCGGTGAAAAAAAGCGTTATTTTCATGCTGTTATGTATTTGAATGGTAAACAAAATGAAATTGTCGATTATTTTGGTGAACCGCATTTGCTCGTATCGACGTTAGCGTTTCACGTTGATGCAAAAGGAGCGATGCATATTTCATCTAAAAAACAATGGTTCTACTTATGCGGAATGAAGATTCCGTTGCCAAAGTTTTTATATGGACAGGCAAAGATTATAGAAAGTTATGATGATGAATTAGAGTGTTATCGAATACAAGTACAAGTACAAAATCCATTATTAGGACCGCTTTTCTCCTATAAGGGAACGTTTAGAGAAAGGGATATAAATTTATGCGAAATATAATAATTGGTTGCATCTATTATGTTATTTTTCTTATATTAGAATGGCCAAATCTGCACCCTGTTGAATTGATTATATTATTGTCTATTCTTGTATTTATCCCGATGGCGTTTTCTATTGTAGATAAGAAAAAAAGAAATGGAGACGAACTATTTTGTTATAAGCCCGCAGCATTTTTTTATCCGATTGCAGCAATAAGTGCAATGCTTGCTTTTGTAACAGACTATTTTCTATTTGCGATAATTTGGTTTTTATATACCGGTATTGTCGCACTGTTTGGAGTATCCCGATTGTTAGAAAGAGGATGGAAACCGTTAGAAGAAACTGCAATTGATAGTGGATTTATATATTTATTTTTAGGTGGATTTTGGTTCTTTGCCTCTGTAGCAAATATACCAATTATGCAGTTTAGTTCAGATATTGTTTTACTCACAGCGGCTCATTTTCATTACTCTGCTTTTTTACTTCCCTTGTTTGCCGGTTTGTTAGGGAGGAAACAACAAGAGAAAAGTAAGTTGTATACAACCGCTATGTTCATTATGATTATTTCACCAATGACAGTTGCAATCGGGATTACATATTCAAGAACGTTTGAATTTTTTGCAGTGTTACTCTATCTTATTTCCCTTTATATTTACGGGATTTTTGTATGGAAAACAAAGTTTACTTCAAAGAGTGCAAAAATTCTTCTTATCATCTCGTCTAGTACACTTATGGTAACTATTCTTTTCTCGCTTTTCTATTCATATGGCAACTTTAAGCATGTCATGACGATTACGATTGCGCAAATGGTTTGGATTCATGGAGTTGTGAATGGAATGGGTGTAGCATTCCCTGGTTGTATTGGCTGGATGATTGAAAAAGCTGCACCGACATATATGCGTTATGGAAAACCGATGAGTCGTATAAAAGGTAAGATGAAAATTGGAAAAAATGTTTTATTAGAAAATAACTTAATAGAGGAGAACGAATATACAGGCCTTATAAATAAAGTGATAGATTTTGATAGTAAACAGTTTAATATAAAGAATGTATCACCACTTATTATTGATTTTTATGAGAACACGAAAGAATATGAGTTAAAAGCAACTATTCACTGGTCACGCTGGTTTTGGCCATTTGCTTTTTTGTATGAAAAAATAAGCCGACGTGTACAACAAATTCATTTAGGAATGGGAGATCGCTTAGAGAGGATGGAAGGAGAAATTGTTGCTATAAAAGATGAAAAAGACGGTAGAAATGACGTTAGAGCCTGGGTTCGGAAAAATGAACAAAATGAAACAATCTTTGTCGCACTCTACTCTCAGCACGAATATAACGAGGAAACATACATGAATATTGCGTTGCCATTACCGTATGCAAATATGACGGGGATATTAAAATTGCGTAATGATAAAAACAATCTTATTATTACGAGTCGATTGAGGAATAGTACAAGAGGGGATGAGGGGATTTATTTACATAGCCGCTTCTTTACGATTCGCTTGCCACTCACAGAAACGTTTACGATAAAAGAGAAGGATGCAACAACGTTAACAGCACATCATCAAATGTGGCTGTTTGGCGCGAAGTTTCTAGAGATTGATTATGAAATAGAACAAAAAGAGAATATTGCATAATAAAAAATGAGTTTGGTATGATGCCAAGCTCATTTTTTGTTAGGTGTTCTATATAAATTTATTTTAAATTTTTGATATATAAGTCTCTGCTATGCAGAATACAGCATGATCGCTACTTGCTTTTTTGTTTTAAACATTGCATGTGGCAGGAAAAGGCACTGACCATTTCTATGCGCGGCCAGATGCTCTCGTCCCCCAAAAAAGAAAGGGGTTTTTAACTTATATATAGTGAATCTTAAGAATTCTTAAGAATTTACCTACAAGAAACTTAAAAAATTTCTGAGAAGATACGAATAGATACTAAGAGATAGGGGATGAAGTTATGAAAAGTGCTGTAGTAGAGGTAAATCAAGTAGAAAAAGTATATGGGAAGAGAAATGAAAACCACTCAAGGGTATTAAAAGGAATAACGTTATCGGTAAAAGAAGGTGAGTTTGTTGGGATCATGGGTCCATCGGGATCAGGGAAAACGACGTTGTTGAATGTGATTTCGACACTTGATCAAGCGACTAGTGGTACGGTGGAAATTGCTGGAACAGATATTGTGAATATGAAAGGAAATGCATTATCTGATTTTAGAGCGCAAAAGCTAGGATTTATTTTTCAAGATTTTAATCTTCTTGAAAACCTTTCAATTTATGAAAATATTGCATTGCCGTTGTCACTGCAAGGAGTGTCTTCAAAAGAAATTGCAGGAAAAGTACAAGAGGTAGCGATAAAACTTGGGATAGAAGCAATTTTAGAGAAATACCCAACTGCAGTTTCTGGTGGTCAAAAGCAGCGTACAGCAGCAGCTCGTGCACTCGTACATAATCCAGCAATTATTCTTGCAGATGAACCAACAGGAGCACTTGATAGTAAAAATGCGAAAAGTTTATTAGAAGCGATGCATGATTTACATGAAAATCATCACGTTAGCATTATGATGGTAACGCATGATGTGTTTAGTGCAAGTTATTGTGAACGTATTTTATTTATCCAAGATGGATTGCTTTATAAGGAAATTCACCGCAATGGAAGTAGAGAAGCATTTTATCAAGATATTTTAAATGTGCTTGGAAAAATGAGTTCTTCCAAGGAAGCGATATAAGGAGATGAGGACATGTTACTGAAATTATCGATACATAGTATACGAAAGATGATGAAAGATTATCTTGTTTTGTTAATTGGTCTTATCGTTAGTATAAGTATTTTTTATATGTTTCAAACGATGGCTTTAAATACTGAATTTACGAAAGAAAATAGTATTATTAGCAGCATCCGTATTGTCTTTGGGATTGGTTCTGTGTTGCTTTCGTTTATTACCTTATTTTACATTCTTTATGCAAATTCATTTTTGCTTACACTGCGCCGAAAAGAATTAGGAATGTATATGATGCTTGGTGCAAAAAAGAAAAAGGTTGCACAGCTGCTTTTTATCGAAACATTGGGGCTTGGAATGGTTGCTTTAATGATTGGAAATATAGTGGGGATTGGATTAGCAAGTGCGGTAGGGAAGGTTCTTATAAAAGGTATGGATGTATCAGCGAAGGGATACGAGGCGTTTTATGTTCCTGCTTTAATTGCAACGTTACTTTTCTTCTTTGTTCTTTTTGCAGTGACAGGGATGATTAATAGCATTCGTCTTCTGCGCAAAACAGAATTAGAGCTTATACGAGAAGATGAAACGCAAGATGAGGTAGAAAAAAGTAAACTTCGTATTACGGTTTTTACGGTGCTTGGAATATTGATGCTAGGCATTGGATATTACTCGATCATTCATGTGAATGAATTGCAGGAAATGGGACTTATAGTTGCAACAATTTGTACGACAATTGGAACTTATTTTATATTTGGTTCATTATTGCCTTTATTTGTTACGATGTTAAAAAGAAATAAAAAAAGAAACGAAGCAGGACTTAATAGCTTTACACTTGCACAGCTACGTTTTCGAATTAATAGTTTATCAAGAGTATTAGGGACAGTTTCTATGTTGATTGCACTAGGTGCTGGTGCGATGACAGCTGGGATGGCGTTTCAAAAAAATGTTGGAATGACAACGGAATTTTCGCGAGTGTATGATGCGACGATTCATGATCCAAATGCAGAAGAGATAAAAGAATTAAAGCAAATGAACATTATAGAAGAAAAGAAATATTCTTATAAAGAAAATAACGAAGCGGTTTACTTTTTACGTGACGATTTACTTAATCAGCCACCGCTTATTTCGGAGCACAAAAGTGCAAAGAAAAGTAAAAAGCCAATCCGTGTTCGTGTAAGTGAGGGACTTTCTGAACCAATATACACATCGCTTGAGAAGCGGGAAACGCAGCAATATCCAAGTATGCCTGGGCAATGGGAGGATGCACTCGTTCGTGAATTTCAAATTAGTTACAATCAATTTGGCGGAAAGCCGCTTCGCATCGCTGATAAAGAAAATTATGAAAAATTACAAGGAACAGTGCACTCACTCCTTTTAATTCGCGTAGATAATTTGCAAAAATATAAACCGATTCTTACAAAAATAGATCAACGACAAAAAGAAGTTGCACAAAAAAATATCGGGGAAGAAGTACCAATGCAAACGAAAATGACGACGTATCAGTATATGTATACTTTTATGAGCGGTACAATGTTTATGGGATTTTTCCTAGGCGCTTCTTTTCTTGCGATGATGGCTAGTTCGCTTATGTTTAAAATTTTAACAGGAGCATCTAGAGATAAACGCCGCTATGCCATGCTTCGAAAAATTGGTGTTCGAAAAGGAGTGCTCTCTCGCAGCATCTATAAAGAAGTATTCTTCATCTTCTTATTTCCTGGGATTGTTGGAATTGCTCATGTGTTAGTTGGCATGAATCTATTTTCATTCATTTTACTTGATCCGTATGTGAAAATTTGGATGCCAATTAGTTTATTTGTCTTCATTTATCTTGCATATTACTGGATAACAGTACAATTGTATAAAGGTATGGTATTACCGAAAATATAATGCTGAGAGAAAGACCTTATGTACGATCGTGTATGTAAGGTCTTTCGTGCTTATTGCAAGTGAACGTATATAAATCTATTTTAACTTTTCGACATATAAGTCGCTGCTATGCAGAATACAACATGACCGCTACTTGCTTTCTCCTTTTGTCTGAAACCTTGCATGTGGTAGGAAAAAGCCCTGACCGCTTCTATGCATGGCTAGATACTCCCTCACGCCTAAAAAGAAAGAGTTTTTTTATGTCGATTTTTTAATTTGTATTTATATAGAAATCTTGCAAATAAGTTTGAAGAATCCTCACAAAATGTTCACATATATTCGATATATTAAAAATCAGAATTATAGTCTTATAAGTTTTTATAAAGTGAAACTCCCGTCAGTGGGGGTCTTACTGCCCACAAATAGCGGGATAAATAAGGAAGGACGAGTATCATTTAGGGGGAAAACGAAATATGTTTGCAAAACAACAAACAGTAAATCATTCTACTGAAGATCATGAAGCTCAGGTAGACAGTTCAAAAGCACAATTTTTATATCGAGCTGTGTGGCGCTGGCATTTTTATGCTGGTATTATTTTTGCACCTTTTGTAATCTTATTAGCAATTACAGGTATTATCTATTTATTTAAACCACAAATTGAAAATATTATATACAAAGATTATTACTATGTACAAGCTACAAAAGAAAAGTTGACTGCTGAAGAACAAATAGAAGCAGTCAAAAAAGCGTATCCTGGTGCTTCTGTTACAAAGTACAAGCCATCTTTTGTGTCAGATCGTTCAGCAGAAGTAGGAATCGTAGATAAGAAAGTTCCAATGACGGTATTCATAAATCCACATAATGGAAAGGTCTTAGGTGATTTAAAGAAAGAAGAGAAATTTATGAGCCAAGTGGAGCGGATGCACGGCGAGCTGATGATTGGTAAGGCAGGAGATCGGATTGTAGAAATGGCTGCTTGCTGGGCCATGATTTTGTTAATTACCGGCTTATATTTATGGTGGCCGCGCAATAAAAAATCAATTTTTGGTACATTGATTCCAAGGTTTTCTAAAGGAAAGAGGATCATGCTAAGGGATTTACATTCTGTTCCAGCGTTTTGGTTTTCACTGTTCATTTCTCTATTTATACTGACAGGACTTCCTTGGTCTGGATTATGGGGAGATTATATTAATAAAATCGCAACGGCTACAAAAACAGGATACCCGACAGGACTATGGGATGGTAATTTGCCACAGTCTACTGTTCCATCTAAAGCGGTAGCGGATGTTCCTTGGGCAGCAGAAAAGTTACCAGTTCCAGAATCTAAGGAAAATAAAACAGCCCCTCTTGTAGTGGCAGACATTATGAAAATAGCAGAAAAAAATCATTTAGAAGATGGATACACGATTACATTCCCTAAAGGAGAAAAAGGTGTGTACACATTATCCGTTAAACCTGACAATCCAAAAGGGGAAGCAACGCTGCATATTGATCAGTACAGCGGAAAGGTATTAGCAAATTTGCGATTTGCAGATTATGGAATATTAGCTAAAGCGATTTCTATTGGGATTGCGCTGCATGAAGGGCGTTATTTCGGATTAGTTAATCAATTATTGGATCTTGTAATTTGTCTTGTATTAATCGGAATTGCTGTAACAGGCTGCATGATGTGGTGGAAACGTAAGCCATCTGGTACGTTAGGTGCACCTTCTTTACCGAAGAACTTTAAATTAATGAAAGGAGCAGTAATACTTATTATCATGCTGGGGATCTTGTTCCCGCTAGTAGGTATTTCGTTGCTTGTGGCTTTGATGCTTGACTGGCTGGTAATAAAGAGAGTGCCAACTTTGAAAAAATGGTTTGGTTAATGTAGGTTACATGATTGATAAAATAAGGAGAATGAAATGAAAAAGAAAATCTTTTCATATATAGTAGTGAGTGTTTTATTAATAATAGGTATATATTTATATATAGGCCATCATAAAACGTATGAAACAAAAGTTACAGATACACCGCCTTGCCATACCAACAAGTAGAGTACTGAAAATAGTAGATTATTTTAAGGGAAATAAGAAAGCGCACTTGTATTTGCGAAAGTTTTTTTATCATATCTGGCGAGAAGACCCCCACCTCAAGCGTGCACTTCTGCAACGGTAGGTGGAGGTAGTTCAATATTCATTATTTAAATAGATGAAAGTAGGTGTATACGGCTATAATAGAGGCGGCAATTGGAGCGATAACAGGTACCCATGCATAGTGCCAGTGTGAGCTTCCTTTTCCCTTAATTGGCAAAAGTGTGTGAGCCAGACGAGGCATAATGTCACGGGCGGGATTTAGAGCAGGGCCAGTTGGACCTCCTACTGAAAGAACGAGTCCCCATACTAAAAAGCCAATAACTACATGAGCTGTTAGATGTTCCTTTCCCATAAGCGGAGAATGTACGATCCCTAATGCACTAAAAATTAAGATGAACGTACCAATGAATTCCGTTATGAATGCGTTAAAATATGTTTTTTTGTAAGAAGGGACAGAGCCGAAACAGCCTAGCACTTCTATAGTGTCTTCTGTATCATCCATAAAAGGTTTATACATCAACCAAACAATAACAGCGCCAATAAACGCACCAATGAGCTGTGCAATGATGTAAGGAACCACTTTCTCCCATGGGAATTTTCCATTAAGTGCTAAACCAATGGTAAAAGCAGGATTAATATGATTTCCGCTAATACCTCCGAATATAACAGCAGGAATTCCGACTGCGAACCCCCAACCGGTAGCAATCACCATCCAGCCTGTTTTATGCCCTTTTGCTCCTTTTAAATGAACATTTGCGACAACGCCGTTTCCTAATATAATAAGTAAAGCGGTCGCAAATATTTCTGCGATGTATGCTGTCATAGTAGCTCCTTTCTAGATACGTAAATGAAATGCTAAATATAGTTTGTTTAAAAGTGGCGGGAATTATTGTAAAAAATAAATGTTTTCTAAACACATTTACGAAAGAGAAGTAACTTTTGACAATCGTAGTAAGAAAAATGTAGGAATATGATAGGGTCAACATTTTTTTCTTACTACAAATGAAGAGGCATAAAAGGGACTTGGAAAAGAGGTACTGGTCAAATGGTACCTCTTTTTCGATATGCTTTTGTTGAAATAGTTATAATTAGGGAAATGGCAATAAGAATATAGGCGATACCTCCAATCAAACCTAAGGCACGTGGCGTAAGGTATTGCAATGCCAATCCAGAAATAAACATAGATATTCCCAATACGGTATTTATGATTGTTGCTAATAATCCAAACATGGTTCCTTGGTGTTGTTCAGGAACTTCTTTCATAAGAATGGTATCAAAGCATGCATTGCCAATCCCAGACATAAAGGCAATCCCGCAAAAGATAAGAAATGCAAAAACGACTAAATGTGTTTGACTTAATAACAGCTGAAGTATCCCCTCAAGCAATAGACATACTAAGCCTGCAACAAGAAAATTTTTTCGTAGTTGATTTGCAACAGAAAAGCTTAAGATTAAGCCAATACCTAATGCACCATAAAAAAGACCTACACCTACATCACCAAGATGGAACTCGTTAATCGCATAAACGCTAATTAAAACATTATCAATTCCATTTATTGAGGCAATTAATATCTCACAGAAAAAAAGAATTTGTACCGTAATCGACATCAAGATTACCTTTTTGAAGGTGAAGATTAGATTTTCTGACTTCTCTCCTTTTTTTCCATTTTCACTCTCTGGAAACTTAATCGTATAGTTGATGGCGGCAGCCCCTAAAAATGATCCTGCATTTAACCAATAAGTCACATTAGGTCCGAAAATAGACGAAACTACTCCGCCTGAAAGTGCTCCAATGATTAAAACAATCCCTATCATTACTTGTTCTAAACTATTTACTTTTACAAGATGTTTCTTATGAACAAGCCTAGGGATTGCTGATTTTCTTACTGGTCCATATATAGCTTCTCCTGCCGCCAAAATAAATGAACTAAAATAAACGATCCAAATATCTTCTTTACTTTGAACAAATAGAAAGGACAAGGCAAATAGAATTCTTATAAGGTCTGTTACAACTAATATTGTTTTTCTTGAAAATCGATCAGCCAACATTCCGCCTATTGGTCCAAAAAATAAAGAGGGGATGAGACGAATTGCTAAAGTCATTCCCACAGCAAATCCTGAACCTGTTAAATGTAGTAGCATCGCTAGCACAGCTACGGAACTAAATCGATCTCCAATACCATTTACAATGCCAGCTAAAAATAACCGCCGATATTGTTTTTCTTCATTTACAAATGAAATATTCATAGCTATTCCCCTTGTTTTATAAGTATCTAATTTCATAACCATCTAATTAGATGGTTAAAAAATAAGGCGCTAGGTAACGCCCTTTATTTTAACCACCATAACTCAACAGGGTTTAACTCATATTGATTATTTTCTCGATACATATATTGGCACATAATGAGTTCACGTCTTAATGTTGCATAATCCTCATGAAATTGCTTTAAATATTCATTCATTTCTTTCTCTCGGTAAATTTTCCCAAATTCTAATCCTTTAATCATATGTGCAAGTACGACAAGTTTTTTCTTTCGTTGTGCAGGATAGGTTTTTAGTTTTCCATCTTTTGTGAAGAAGTTATTGATAATAGCTGAACGTTCCTTTTCAGTAACTGACATTTCCATATTTGAATCGCCTCCTGTTCCTACAGTAAAAATAGCCTTAGCATTCATCTCCAATATTTTTGTGTTAAGAGAAAAATAGATAGTATTTTTATCACGGCGTTCTTTTATAAGTCCAACCTCTCGCAGCTTTGTCATATGGTGGGTAATTGTTGGTGGCTTAAGTCCTAACTTTCCAGCAATCTCTTGTCCACTCAAATGCCCTTGCTGTAGCAAGGCGATAATACGAACACGTGTAAGATCACCTAACGCTTTATGAAACTCAACAATTTTATTTAATTGCATGTAGAAATCACCTACTTTCATGTTTATCTAATTAGATTATAATCGAATTACTTTTGGCATTCAAGTAATGAAATGATAAAGGTGTTAATAACGGTAGGTAGGCTTATTTTTCTACTCTGTTTAAAGTGAGTACAACTGGCAGTGGAAAGAGGGGAGCAAAGAGATACAAAAGGAGTGTATTGTATAGATATCTTCGCAAAATCATATATTTTGAAGTTTTTTCGATTTTATTGAAAGAATTTCAAAAAACTACCCCCACAAAAAGATTAGTCGGTTCGAATATTATATAGGGAAGGAGGAATTAGTGTAATACTTGGTATAAGATACTCATTCTGAATCTATTAAAGTATGAAATACCTTAATTTATTGTGTTATTGAATGTAAAGATGTTACAATGTGTTATTGTACGCTTAATTTCTTCATTAGCAGATTTATTAATGATTCTAGAGATTTTTAGTAGTGGTCTTTTAAAAGTTTTGAAGGTTTTATTATTTATTCTTTGTAATTGATGTTCTTGCTTTGATGTAAGAAGAAGTAAAGCATTCAATGGGGAAATCAAGAAGTATAATGGGTACAACCTTTTTTTATCATCTTTCACTGTGCCTCTTATTTTATGTTTCTATGAATAGATTATTTCTTCATTACCTTGCCCTTGGATGAGCCATGGGTAAATTCTCTTAAATTTTAAAGTAGGAGACTAAGACCTAGAAATAGCGGGATACATTAATATTCGCTAAAGAAAGTACAATTACATAATATATGGAATAGATTATGTATATTAGAATAATAGAATTATGTGTATTAGAAGGTGTCGTTCGTTTGTGTAAAACACGAATGAACGTTTCCATATAAAGGTTTTTGATGAGTGTGTATGTTAAAAATATTTCAAAACACTTGTCAAAAATACTATATTAAAATTTCTATAAAAATAGTAATATGTAAAAGTAGTAAAGAGGGACATAAATGTTAGGGATTTTAATTATTAGAACATATATTAAAAGATTACATAAAAATAGACCTCTTTCAGCTACAAGATTATTACAATTTAAGGAGAGGGTGTCTAGAAGTGAAAAAAATTTGGTTATCTGTGTGTACCGCGATTACGGTTTGTGGTGCCCAGACAGTAACTGTTGGAAATCCAAGCACTGCTTTGGCAGCTAGTACAGTTACAAATGAACAAGCAGTCAATTTCGATGGCTTGCTTAAAAATAACATGAATGGTAATGGTATATGGACAGTACCATATGGTTTACAAGGAGCTAGTTACCTTGGAGACGTTACCAAATATAGTGGTAAGGTGATTCATGTTATTGGTAGTGTACAGGCTGGAGGTGTGCTTTGGTATCATGTGCAGGTAGATGGAAAAGATGGAGGATGGTTTGATAGTAAAGTTCTATATACTACAACGAATGTTAATCAGAATCAGTTAATCGTCTCTACATCTGGGAACGGAGTTTGGTCTGTTCCATATGGTCTAAACGGCGCGAGCTATATTGCTTCCGCTAATAATTATGTAGGAAAAGACGTAAAGTTGATTCAGAAATTAACGCTTGGAAATGTCACATGGTATCAATTTAGCGTAAACAATCAAGTCATTGGCTGGCTCGATGGTCGTGTGTTAAGTAGCTTGACAAATATACAAGTTATCAATCAAGCGGCCGTTATGGGGGCGACAAATGACAATGGTATATGGAGCATGCCATATGGTCTTCCAGGTGCAAATTATTTAGGATCTACCAATCAATATGCTTTGCGAGATCTGCAGTTAATCCAGAGCGCTACATATCAAGGTGTACAATGGTATAAGTTTAGTGTAAATGGTCAAGCTATTGGCTGGATTAGCAGTTATGCATTAGACAATACAGGTATAACAAAGCCGGCGAACTTTTCTGTTACTATCGGAAGTACGAATGGCAATGGCATATGGACAGTACCGTACGGCCTTGCTGGCGCAAAATATGTACAAAGTACAAATGATTATGCTTATCAAACGCTTCAAGTTGTAAAGACTGCAACAATAGGAAATGTTACTTGGTATCAAGTAGCGAAAAACGGTAACATATTAGGCTGGCTTGATAGCGGAAAGGCGCTTACAGATTTAACTAATATTAAAGATGAGAATCGAGCAGCAGTTATAAAGCCATCAACGAACGGTGATGGTATATGGACAGTACCTTATGGGGAATATGGAGCGAAGTTCGTAGCGCCTACAAATGATTATAAATTCCAAATGGTGCAAGTTGTACAAAGTGCTACAATAGGTTCTACCACTTGGAATAAAATTAAGCAAGGCGATCGTATTTTAGGCTGGGTTGATGCGAATATACTATCTTCGCAACTTGCTTACACTCAGCTGGACCAAAACGGTGAAGTTCATTATAACTGGGGATCAGGAGGTCCTGCTGGTTTTCCTTCTCAACAGTTTCAGGCTGATTTTGTTCAGAATAAGCAACTGTCTGGAGGGGATTATTTTGTTCAATCGTTTGCAGATGATGGCGTAAAGGTTTCAGTTGATAATAATTTAGTCATTAATCGCTGGTCAGCAGCTGCTGGTGAAACGAATCGTGCATTATTACCAAACCTAGCAGCAGGTTCTCATAGTATTCACACCCAATATTATCAAGAGGGTGGACAAGCAGCTGTGTTTTCAGATGTAGTACCATTTGGTAGTTGGCTTGCATATTACTATCCGAATGAATCTCTTTCTGGATATCCAGTTGCAGCTAAGGTTCTTTCACAAGCAGCAAATGGCGGCTTGCAAGAAGATAATGGATTTGAACGCTCACCGGCTACAGGTGTATCAGGAACCCATTTCTCAGCACGCTATGTCACAGCTAAGCGTTTGAAAGCTGGACAGTATCTTCTGTATACGGGAGCGGATGATGGAATTCGTGTATATGTAGATGGAAAAAAAGTTGTAGATGCATGGGGATATCATGGTTACAATGAAAAAGCATTAAGAATGGATATTCAAGATAACCCAAATGCAGCAAATGGATTGACAGATGTTCACTGGATTGAAGTGGAATATATGCAAGGTACAGAAGATAGTAAAGTAACGACAACCCTGAAACCTTCTTATACATTTATTGACGTTTCACACTGGGAAGGAAATATAGATTGGAATCAAGTAAAGCAGTCTGGTATTAATGCTGCTTATATGAAAGCAACTGAAGGTGTTTCATATACAGATCCAACCTATGCACAATATGTACAAAATGCATCTGCAGCAGGTCTTTTAGTTGGAGCATATCATTTTGCTCGTCCAGAATCAAATGACCCGATTGTGGAAGCAAAACATTTTGTTGATGTATTGAATCGATACCATACGGATTTAATGCCTGTCCTTGATCTGGAATCACCATCTGGGCCGACAGGCAACATAACAGGACCTTATGTATCAAATTGGGCACGTACTTTTATTAATTACGTACAACAGACAACAGGAAAACGTGTTATGATTTATACAGGACCTTGGTATGTAAATGGCTTTAACTTATCCGGACTTGGCGATGTACCTCTTTGGCTTTCTAGATATAACTCTACTACTCCAACTACATTAAGTGATTGGAAAAACTGGAATGCTTGGCAATATACAGAAAGCGGGAATGTAAATGGAGTAGAAGGAGCGGTTGATATTAACGTTACTACTTCCTTAGATGGACTTAGACCATAACGGATTTCTTGCCTGTATAATCAAGGAGAAGCAAGAACGAAACTTAATGAAAAAGCAGACCTTTTTAGAAAAAGGTCTGCTTTCTTTTATAGACTACTTGAACTAGTGGTTTTATTAGTGTTTGTTTGTGTATTCAGGTCTTTACTCGTCTATGAGTAAAGGCCTTTTTTATTGGAATGATACACTTTTCTCTCAAACCTTACATAATATATTCAAGAAATTTGATTCGGATAAGGAGGTGGGGAACGATGTCACATGGAGACCCAAGCCCGATACCCATATGTTGTACATTTATATTTCATCATGTAGGTAGGAAACGACTTGTTCCTCCCTCTCTACAAAATAGATAGTCGAGAAACAATGAATTTCCTCCTGCGTGTATAAAGGAGGAAACTACCAATGTTACGTACAAAAAAACAAATGGACATCCATCAAACAAATAAAGGTACACCAAAACGAAACAAACAAACTTCTCATCATCAAGAAATGATGAAGCTAAATAATGAAATATTGGTGGAAGTTGCTACAAGAGATGTTCAATCAGCATTCGTTTTTTTAGAAACAACTCCAAACGGAATTTCTGAAAAAGAAGCTGAAAGGCGTATGGATACACATGGAAGAAATGAGGTGGTACATGAAAAGCCACCAGCATGGTATCTTCAATTCCTTCTTGCATTTAAAAATCCATTTATTTTCGTATTATTAGCTTTAGGAATTTTATCCTTCTTGACTGATGATATGAAGGGAACAGTTGTTGTAACTGTAATGGTTGTTTTAAGTGCTACCATCCGTTTTTTACAAGAATTTCGTTCTCAACAAGCAGCAGAAAAATTAAAGGCAATGGTCCGTACAACAGCTACTGTTTTAAGAACAAAAGAATTCACAAATAACATAGATAAAAACGTTGATATAAATAACAACCAACTATTAGAACTTCCTATTGAAGATCTTGTACCTGGTGATATTATCACGCTTTCCGCGGGTGATATTGTTCCAGCTGATGTTCGTATCCTTTCAGCTAAAGATTTATTTGTAAACCAATCTGCTCTAACTGGAGAAGCTTTGCCTGTTGAAAAACACGAAAATTTCCATAATTCCAGTACTAATACAAAAAGAAATGATGACCCACTTGAAATGGACAATTTATGTTTTATGGGAACAAATATCGTAAGTGGAACTGCAACGGCTGTCGTTGTATTAACAGGTACAAATAGTTATTTTGGTTCATTAGCCAAGAGTGTAGTTGGAAAGCGTCCAGAAACAAGCTTCGATAAAGGAGTTAATAAAGTAAGTTGGCTTTTAATTAAATTTATGTTTATCATGACGCCAGTTGTATTTTTAATTAACGGGATTTCAAAAGGTGATTGGAAAGAAGCGTTCTTCTTTGCGATTGCAATTGCTGTAGGATTGACACCAGAAATGCTTCCAATGATTGTAACGGCAAACTTAGCTAGAGGAGCTGTCCAGATGTCTAAAAAGAAAGTAATTGTGAAACAGCTAAATTCGATTCAAAACCTTGGGGCAATGGATGTTCTCTGTACAGACAAAACAGGAACATTGACTGAAGATAAAGTCGTATTAGTCCGTCATCTTGATCCAATAGGAAACCAATCTAAAAGTGTATTACAACTAGCCTATTTAAATAGTTTTTATCAAACAGGATTAAAAAATCTTATCGATAAAGCTGTTATTAAGCATACAGAAGAGAAACATCGATTAGATACGAAGGAATTTCATAAAGTAGATGAAATTCCATTTGACTTTGCTCGGCGTCGTATGTCCGTTGTTGTTAAAGATACAAGCAATATGACCTTAATGGTTTGTAAGGGAGCAGTAGAAGAAATTTTATCTATTTGTACACACACGGATATGAATGATGAAATACTTCCTCTTATGAAAGAAGCAACGACCAAAATTAAACATCTTAGTGAACAATTAAATGAGGACGGTATGCGTGTAATTGCAGTGGCTTATAAGCTTGAAGCAGCTAATAACGAGAAAGCTTATTCTATTCAAGACGAATCGGATATGATTTTTGCAGGATATATTGGGTTTTTAGATCCTCCCAAATCATCAGCGGCACATGCAATTCGAACATTGCAAGAACAAGGTGTACAAGTTAAGATTTTAACTGGTGACAATGAAATTGTAACGCGTAAAGTATGTAAAGAAGTAGGATTAGAAATAGGGGAACCTGTACTTGGTTATGAAATTGATCATTTACCTGAAAAGGAATTAGCACAATTAGCAGAAAGAACAACTGTATTTGCGAAATTAAATCCAATGCAAAAGTCGCTTGTCATTAAAGCATTGCAAGCAAACGGCCATACTGTAGGTTACATGGGTGACGGTATTAATGATGCGGTTGCACTGCGTGATGCCGATGTAGGTATCTCCGTTGATACAGCTACAGATATTGCGAAAGAATCATCTGATATTATCTTGCTTGAAAAAAGTCTGAATGTACTGGAAAAAGGAATTATTGAAGGGCGTACAACATTCGGGAATATTTTGAAGTACATTAAAATGACAGCAAGTTCTAACTTTGGAAATGTATTTAGCGTGTTAGTAGCGAGTGCATTTATTCCATTTCTTCCAATGCTGGCTATTCACTTATTAATTCAAAACTTGCTATATGACTTATCTCAGCTTTCTATTCCATGGGATAAGATGGACAAGGAGTTCTTAGAGCAGCCTAGAAAATGGGAGACTTCAAACTTGCGTAATTTTATTATTTGTATTGGTCCTATTAGTTCAATTTTTGATATTACAACTTTTGTTGTGATGTGGAATGTGTTTGGCGCTAATACAGTTGCGGAACAATCCTTGTTCCAATCCGGTTGGTTTGTAGTAGGATTACTTACGCAAACGTTAATTGTGCATATGATTCGCACACAAAAGATTCCGTTTATTCAAAGTACGGCTTCTGTGCCAGTCCTATTATTAACAGCACTCATTATGGGGATTGGTATTTACATTCCGTTTTCCCCGCTAGGAGTTGCTGTAGGTTTACAGCCACTGCCACTTAGCTATTTCCCGTGGCTGTTGGGAATTTTAACAGGATATGCTGTTTTGATTCAATTTCTTAAGCGGTTATATATTAAGAAATTTCATAGTTGGTTATAACATCTTCCTTTTTGACATGTAAACCTGGTTTAATAGAGATTTTATTATAAATAGGTTAAGGTATAAAAAATATATCTTAACTTATTTTTATATGTATCTCAGTTAAATTCCAAGAGAGTATTTCTAAAGATTATTAAGAGTGGAAAACAAAGAAGTAGTTAATAAAGTGAAACTTCCATCAGTGGAGAGTTTTTTATCTCCTACTCTTTGAAAAACATAATGTTGCTACTTACTCAGTCATCTTAATAATGAGTTTTATTACTTTGTTTATTACTGATCTGAAGAAAAAAATAAATAGATATAACAAAGCAGGAACTTTTCGTTTAAAAAGTTCCTGCTTTTCATATTTGCTTATTTCTGTTTAATTAAAAGAATGTCTTTGTATATGGTTTGTTATGACATACTTAAATTTGTTGATAATATTTAAATGCTACTGTAAAATTATACTAGTTTCTATTTATGCAAACGCTTTCGTAGGAGGGGATGTTAGCTTATAATTTACAATTAATCCTTATTTTATAGAAGGCAGGTGTAAGAGGCGGAAGGAATGTATTTAATTACTCTAACGGTATAACGGCCCATATTTGTAAAAGGGGAAGGAGGAGATTTATAAATGATCGAAGTAAAGGATGTTACTAAAAGTTATAAGATTTTAGAGCGAGAACCAGGTCTAATAGGTGCAATAAAGACTTTAATAAAACGTAAGTATTATGACAAGCAGGCAGTGCAACCGATTTCTTTTTCTGTTGAAAAAGGGGAAATGGTTGGGTATATCGGATTCAATGGTGCTGGAAAATCAACCACTATTAAGATGTTGTGCGGAATTTTAACTCCAGATACTGGTGAAATTAAGGTGAATGGAATTATTCCATACAAAAATAGACAAGAAAATGCTAAAAATATTGGAGCTGTTTTTGGGCAACGCACACAACTTGCTTGGGATATACCGGTGCAAGAGTCTTTTGAACTATTAAAACATGTTTATGAAATTCCAGAAACAAAATATCAGGAAATGTTGCATTTATTTGAAGATGTACTAGATCTCGGAACGTTAATGCCATTACCTGTTCGTCAACTATCACTTGGACAAAAAATGCGTTGTGAGTTGGCTGCCGCTTTTCTTCATCAACCTTCTGTTGTGTTTCTAGATGAACCTACAATTGGTTTAGATATTGATGTAAAAGAAAAAATACGTAGTTTTATTAAGAAAATGAATAAGAAATTAGATGCAACAGTTGTATTAACTACTCATGATATGCAGGATATAGAAGCGCTTTGCCAGCGGATTATTATTATTGATAAAGGGTCTATTATTTATGATGGGGACTTACAAGATCTTAAAGATCGTTTTTCTTATAACCGCATTCTATCTTTAGAATTAGAAGAGCGTACAAAGTTTGAGATTCCTGTATCATTACAAAATTACATCGTGATACAGAAAAATGAAGCAGAAAATGAATCTTACGTAGAGTTAAGTTTTCATACAAAGTATGTTTCATCGGAATTTGTGCTTTCAGAGCTCGCAAGGCACAATAAAATATCAGACTTGACTATTTCAAATCCTAAATTGGAGACGATTATTAAAGACCTTTATCAGCATGGAGGTGAGGAATCCCTTGAGGAAATATTGGGAAATGCTTAAAATGCAGATAAAACTGGATACCTCATATGCAGCGTGGTATTGGGCAGGTACGTTTGCGATTATCGTTAAATTATGTACGTTATATTATTTTTGGAATGCTGTTTACGAGAACAAAGAGACTGTTGGCGCCCTTTCACTATCTAATATGCTAACGTATATGGTTATTGCTTTGTTATTGGAACAATATGTATCTGGAGTAGGGAACAATTTAGCGAGAATGATTAAACAAGGTGACATAGCAATGGAACTTATGAAGCCATATCATTTGTTAGATAAACTTGTAGCGATGGATATAGGACAAAAAATTTCTAACTCTATGCGCACAACGTTTCCTATGCTACTGTTTGCTATTTGGTTTGTAGGGATTCAACTACCACAATCATTAGAGTCTTTTCTATTATTTTCGGTAAGTGTAGTTTTAGGTATTTTAATTGGAACGCAATTAGATCTTATTATCGGTATATTAGCTTTTTGGACTGTTAATATATGGGGGCTTCGACTTCTGCGAGAGTCTGTTGTTCAGTTTTGTTCCGGTGCACTTGTCCCATTATCACTTTATCCACAATGGTTTCAAGAAATTAGTATGTTTTTACCTTTTCAGTCTATGGTCTATATACCTGTTTCTATTTATACAGGTTCTATATCAGGTACTCAGGCTTATATGGCAATTGCGACACAATTCATGTGGTTAATTTTCATTACAGCACTTGTCAGATTCTTATGGACTTTAGCAATCCGAAAAATCACAATATTTGGGGGGTGAGTGAATTGTTGCATACTCTTAAACGATACTCATTCTTATACATTGTCTATTTTAAGCAACACTTAAAAGTTATGATGGAGTATAAAGTAGACTTTCTAATCGGAATTTCTTCCGTCTTCATTCAACAATTTGCCTCCATCTTTTTCATAAAGGTGGTATTTGATCATATTGAAACTTTAAAGGGATGGAATTTTTATCAAATTCTCTTAATCTACGGTATTGCTTTTGCAGGAAGGGCAATCCATCATATTTTCTTTGATAATTTATGGACGATTGGATGGCAATACATTCGGACAGGAAACTTAGATCGTTTGCTTATTCGTCCTATTAACCCGTTGTTCCAAATTATAGCGGAGCGTGTTCAACAAGATGGATTAGGACAACTGATAATAGGGGGAATTGTTCTTTATTATTCCATTAGTAATCTAGATATTGCAATTACACTTGGAAATGTACTGATACTCATCATAATGATTCTATCAAGCGGTCTTATCTTTGTTGCGTTAAACCTGTTTTTTATTACTTTTTCTTTTTGGATGACAGATAGCCTCCCTGTTGTATCAGCAGTATTCAGTTTAAGTGATTTTTCACGGTATCCGATTACGATTTATAATAAAGTTATAGCATTTATTTTAACGTTTATTATTCCTTACAGTTTTACATCCTTTTATCCAGCAGCCTTTTTCTTCGATAAGGGGTATAAATGGGTTTCTTTATGTACACCATTCGTTGCTATCATACTATGTTTCATTGCTTATCGTTTCTGGAAATATGGATTAAGTGCATTTACTAGTACAGGAAGCTGATCTGAAGAATGGTATAGTAGTACAAAAAGATACTTTGTGATATTTCATGAAATGGAGAGACCAGCTGAAAATGCTTTCTTTCGATGGAATGCATTTCTGCTGATCTCTTTTTCGTTATATTATTAATCTATTAGCATTTTTTAGGATCTTGTTTAACAGAGTAAACATTAAAAACTATATCATAATACACGACTTGCTATTAATTCAAAGCAGGATGTTTTAATAAAATGTAGCCAAATGTTGTAATAACATATCCAATTCCCAATCCCAATCTACAAATGATCTGTATTTTTCGCTATTAACCACCCCGATAAAGTTGGTATCAGCAAATTTCATACAAAGTTGCATTTACATCCTCACTTATAATCTGAAAATAAAGCTTGAAATCACGCGAATTTATCTATTTTCCAATTAATCATTGTTTCTGTAGTATCTATTTTTTTCATGTTTAGTTTTTCTAATACACGAATAGAACCATGATTGTCATGTAGTGTTTCAGCTATTATTCTATCAACTTTTGATGTTTCAAAAGCCCATTGAATTAAGGCTCCTACAGATTCTGTTGCATAACCATTATTCCAATAATTTTCAAGGAAACCATACCCAACTTCTACTTCTTTATTCTTATCTGGTTTTCCCTTAAAACCTATGTCACCGATGACAACACCATCTGGTTTTCGAATAACAAGCCAAGTACCCCAATATAATAGAGAGGAATCTTCTTTTAACTTCCTCAAATAATTTGAGATTTGCGGCCCGTTATCGTATTTCTGATTTATAGCAATCTCAACTGTTTCTTCCGTACACGGTATAATGCTTAGTCTTTTCGTTTCTAATTTCATGATTATTCCTCCTCGTTATGAAATGCAATCACCTCAATGAAAATAGATATACAAAACATAAAATCCTCCCCTTTAACAGTTAATATTTCTCATTATATCATTTTTTGACTTTTCTGACTCTATTGAATATATAAATTTCAAAAAACTACCCCCACAAAATGTTTGATTGGACCGAATATTATACTAGGGAAAAGAAAGAATCATGTTAGTGCATTATATATCGTATTTATCCTTAGTCTAGGTAAGTAGTATTTCTAGTTATTCAAGAAGGAAAGAGAAAGAATATACATTTGCAATGCTAATAAGTGATGAATTAAGTTAGAATCCTTTACTTATTAAAATACTTTATGCTTGCACCAGAAGGAAATAAAAGGAGTATATCAAAAAAATGATAGAGAAAACAATGCGGCAAGAGAAAGATCAATCTAAAGTCATTTTTTATGATGCTAAAGGAAGAAGGAAGATATTTTTTAATTGGTTTCTATGTCTTACAATAATTATTATGATTATTGTTTTTTACTTTTTCTTTCGAAGTATTTTATCAGATGCGAAATTCCCGTATATGAAAACTTCTACAACTCAAGATAAAAAAATTGTACCTATTAATGAAAAACTTAACGATCAGCAGTTACAGAAAGAATTAAAAAATGGAGGATATGAGTACTCTAATCCTAAAACGGATAACAATACATATTCTCAACATTCGGAAGTTAATGATAAGCAGCCTAAAGAAGTTTACGGTTTTTATGTAAACTGGGATGTAAACAGTACGACTTCTTTAAAGGATAATATTCGTTCATTAACTATGTTAATACCAGAGTGGTATCACTTAAATGAAGATTTAATAATTAGTAGTGAGATTAAACCTGAAATTGTAAAGTTAGCGAAAGAAAATCATGTGAAAATTATACCTTTAATCAATAACTTTACTCAAAAAGGTTCTGGCGCGGATAGTGCATTAATTCATAAATTGCTGCGTGCACCAGCTAATGTACAGACAAAGTTTATTAATGATTTAGTAAAACAAATTGAAACCAATGAATTTGCAGGCATTAATATCGACTTTGAGTCAATACCAGAAGCGGATCGAAATGAACTAACAAGATTTATGAAAGAACTTACTACTGTGTTTCATCAACATCATTTGCTTGTGACACAAGATGTTCCGGCTGCTGATAATACTTTTGATTATGGAGCTTTAGCAAAAGAAATAGATCGTATGATTGTGATGATGTATGATGAACACCATCAAACTGGAAGTTCAGGTCCAATTGCTTCAAATAAATGGTTTGAGAATATGCTTAATCATTTAGATATTCCTTCAGAAAAACTAGTAGTTGCTTTCGGGAACTATGGATATGATTGGGAAAGGAATAGTAGGAAACCGGCTAAACCTTTAACTTTTTCAGACATTATGAAGATGACACATGATTCGAATGCAAAAATTCAATGGGATAAGATAAGTGGAAATCCTTATTTTCGATATCGAGAAGGTACACAGGATCATATTGTTTGGTTTTTAGATGGTGTGACTCTTTACAATCAAATGAAAATAGCATTGAAAAATGATGCAAAAGGATTTGCATTTTGGAGATTGGGAGCAGAGGATCCGACTGTATGGAAATCATTAAGAAATCCTATAGAAATACAAAAGGATCTTAGTCCATTACGTAAAATTGATAGTATAAATCAAGTAAGTTATTCTGGGCAAGGTGAAATCTTAAAAGTTACGCATGAAGGTCAAAAAGGACTTAGAGATTTTAAAGTAGGAAAAGATAATTATCTTACAGATGAAGTGTATCAATCACTTCCATCGTCATATCAAGTGCAACGTTATGGACAACCAAAAGGAAAACAAGTAGTACTAACATTTGATGATGGACCTGATCCTAAATATACGCCGGAAATCTTAGATATATTAAATAAGTATAAGGTAAAAGCTGATTTCTTTGTAGTTGGTGAAAATGCGCAATTAAATACTAGTATTCTTAAAAGAATATACGATGAAGGGCATGAAATAGGTAATCATACTTTTACACATCCTAACATAGCGGATACTTCTTCAATGCGAACAAAAATGGAGTTAAATGCCGCTCAACGGCTTATTCAAGAAACAACAGGCCGCTCGACGGTTTTATTTAGACCGCCATATGAAGCGGATGCTGAGCCATATTTACCAAATGAGATAATACCTATTTTGCGTGCTCAAAATATGAACTATACAATGGTTGGAGAAAAGGTTGATCCTGAAGACTGGACTAAACCATCAACAAATGAATTGGTAAAACGTGTTCTTAAATCTGTTTATAGCGGTGAAGGGCATATTATTCTCCTTCATGATGCAGGCGGAGATCGTACTCATACAGTAGAGGCACTACCAATTATTATTGAAGACTTAAAAAAACATGGATATAGTTTTGTGACAGTTTCAGATTTAATGGGTAAAAAACGAGATGATGTTATGCCTTCTATTTCTTCTGAGGACAAGCCATATTTATTTTATGATCGAGTTGTTTTTTCAGGAGCAGGATATGTGAATCACATATTCACGACTATTTTTTATATTGCTATTGGATTAGGTATTTTTCGGTTCCTATTTTTAATTTATTTTGCATTTAGACAAAAAAAGAAAGCTACATCCCATTTATCTACTAATTCTACCTATCAACCTTTTGTTAGTGTTGTGATAGCAGCATATAATGAAGAAAAAGTTATTACTAAGACGATTCGTTCTATTTTGGATAGTGATTATCGGGATTTTGAAATTATTATTGTGGATGACGGGTCAAAAGATGGTACGTCAAACGTAATTCAAGAAGCATTTCATCAGCATCCTAAAGTGTATGTAATCCAAAAAGAAAACGGTGGTAAAGCATCCGCAATGAATGTAGGATTCCAAAAATCGCGAGGAGAAATAGTTATTTCATTAGATGCCGATACCGTTATTGCTCAAGATGCTATTTCTTTAATGGTTAGACATTTCGAAGATGATAACGTAGCTGCAGTTTCTGGTAACGTTAAAGTAGGAAATAGACGAAATTTGTTGACTACATGGCAACATGTTGAATACATTACAGGCTTCAATTTAGAACGAAGGGCTTTTGATGAGTTAAATTGTATTACTGTCGTTCCTGGCGCTATCGGAGCATGGCATAAAAAACGTGTGGAAAAAGCGGGATACTTAAGTGAAGATACACTTGCGGAAGATACGGATCTTACTCTAACATTTTTACGTCAAGGATATCGAATTGTGTATGAAGAAAAAGCATATGCTTATACGGAGTCGCCTGAAGATGTAAAAAGTCTTGTTAAACAGCGATATCGTTGGTCGTATGGAACGCTTCAGTGTCTATGGAAGCACCGAAAAGCTTTATTTAATGTAAAACATAAAACATTAGGATTTATTGCACTGCCAAATATGTGGTTATTCCAATTTATTCTGCAATCGATTTCTCCATTAGCAGATGTATTAATGATTATGGGCATATTTAGTAGTCATCCTTTGAAAGTTCTAGGATTTTATCTTTTATTCTTTGCAATTGACCTTCTAGCTTCACTCTTTGCCTTTCGATTAGAAAAGGAAAATCCTAAACCGTTAGTCTGGTTAATTTTACAACGCTTTATTTATCGTCAATTTATGACTTATGTTGTAATCAAATCTATATTTTCTTCTATTCGAGGAATAGCGGTAGGCTGGAATAAACTGAAGCGTATGGGAAGTGTCAAGGAATCCTCTTGTCACAATAAAGCATCATAAGAGAGCGGAAAGTCTGCTCTCTTTTTGTTGTTAGTTGTGTTCCGGTTTACCGTATCGAGGAAAAGCCTTGATATCATGAGTATGGTAATCGCTAGCACCTACATAGATGCTTCTATTTGCAAAAATATATATGTGTAATTTAAAATTTAATAGAATTTGAATATTTTAGGAGGGAATATACATGCTATATGAAATAGACAATGCAGCATTAATTATTATTGATGTCCAGAAAGCGTTTGATCATGAAAAATGGGGGAAACGAAATAACTTAGAAGCAGAACAAAATATTGAGAGTTTATTAAAAATATGGAGAAAAAAGAAATATCCAGTTATTCATATTCAACATCTATCAGATAATATTCATTCTATTATGCACCCTAGTCATGAGGGCTCTAAATTTAAAGATATGGTAAAACCAATTGAGGATGAAGTCATTATTCAAAAGAAGGTAAATAGTGCATTTATAGGGACAAACTTGGAAGAATATTTACGTTCGAATGGTATTGAAAAGGTTGTTATAGTTGGATTAACTACGCCTCATTGCGTTTCAACTACCACTAGAATGAGCGGTAATTTAGGATTTGATACATATCTTATTTCAGATGCTACAGCTGCATTTGGAATGAAAGGGACAAATGATATTTACTATAGTGCAGAAGAAATTCATGCTATTTCATTGGCTACCTTGCATGAGGAATTTGCTACCATTCTTACAACGAAAGAGATGATAGAAGTTATGGGAATGGGAATCTTAAAATAATTTTTTATAGGGATAGCATCACGTTGTTATCGAATGATGTGTAGGATTTGCTAAGAATTTATGTGCTATAAAACAAAAGAGATTAGACTTAGAACACATATTAAACATTTATAATATGTGTTCTTTTTCTTTATTTTCAAGTTGTTTGGTAAGGGTATTTCATATTATTGAGGATCAATATATGAATGGATTGCTACCGCTTGTACACATTCTTCAATAGTTTTCTTATTTTCATAAATCCAAATGAACATGTCTTGATTTATTTTTAGTATTTCTGGCGAATTTATGAAATAAGCTATAAAGATTACTTGTATTCCTAACATAACATGCCAAAATACGCTTTTTTCTTCTTGTGTAAGAGGAGTTTGATTATTGTATCCTTCGATGATGGGCTTAATTAAGCTAAACCACTGGTTTTTTAACTTTTCATTGGTGAATAGTTCATTCAGTATACTCGTTAGGCAATAACAAATATCAAAAACTCTTATGTTTATTTCTGCAATTTCAAAGTCTAAAAATCCTACAAAGGAGTTCCCTTCAAAAACTAAATTGGATAGATGCGTATCTCTATGAATCATTTGTTTTGGTAAAGAGGGTAGTATTTTTTCCATATCTGGTTTTAACTGTTTCATAAGTCTTATAACTTTAGGGCTAACGTTTGAGCTTTCTTCAATTGTGGGGATAGCCCATTCATAAACAGTCATGTATAAATCACGTTCTATAAATTGCATTTCAGTATGTAATTGACTTAGAGCTTGATGTAGCTTAGCGATTTCTTTTCCTATATCGCCGGCTAATACTTTGAGGCGATTTATATCTTTGACTTCTAGAACATTACCAGCTAAGTGTTCGTACATACAATAATATGTATTTTCGTATGAAACGAAATAATTGCCTTCGAGAGTTTGTAGTGGCTGCTGAACCTTGATGTTATATTTTGAAAGGGTTGTCAGTAGTTTAATTTCAGCAATAATTTGATCGAGATTTTCTTTTTTCTTTAAAACATAATTTTTCTTTTCGTTAGTTATAAGGGTAACCTTTGGATTAATTGGTGTGATTGATAAATTAGATTCTTGAATCCAAAACTTTGAAACTTCTAATACTCGCTCCATTTTGCTTCTCCTATTCCATCTTTCTTCTACCGTATGTTTGTCAGTTTATACTGCATAAAGGTGCCTATTTATTTTTCGACAAAAACTGTCCCGATTCCTTTTATGGATAAACAAAGTTATGATGAAATATGAAATTATACAGAAATTTGACGCATACTACACTGCTGCATGAACAATCATTACCTTAGAGTCCATCAGTGAATTGAATATGTAATTGTTTGTTACGATATTCGGTAATAGATAACCATATTCCACTCAAAGCAATAAGAAGAGCTAGTATACTAAACGGAGCAGCATAACTATGTAAATAGTCAACAAGTATACCAAACAATACAGGTGCAAGCACAATAGCAAATTGATTTAATGTTAAAGCAAAACTTACAGTTAAACCAATAAATTGCGGATCTGATCTTTCTGATACTAAAACGATAAATAAACTAAACCACCCAATGGCAAAGAAACCAAGAAAGAAGCATAAGATTACAAGTAACCAAAAAGTCATATAAGACATGATATAGCACATGCAAAGGAGCAATAAGATAGTGATACCGATAGCTATTTGTAATGGGATGACACGATTTCCTTTAAATATGTTATCACTAGCCCATGCTAAAAGGATCCTCCCAATCATTCCGCCCAGCAATACTACACTTAATAATGTTCCAGCGTGATGAAGATTTGTATGAACTTCATTTGTAAGATAACTCATTAGGTGGGAAACGAGCACCATTTGTAATGACATCATTGTTATTCCAATTAAAAAGATAGGGTAGAGAGAATCGTTTCTTCGTATCTGCTTTAACTTTGTCAGGAAGGAAACTGTTTCTATTTTTTGAATGGTGGAACGTTCCTCACGATAAAATAGGATGAACAATAGGCCCCCACTAATAGCTACAATTGCTTGCACAAAGATTACAGAAGGGAGTCCATATTTGTAAAAAAAGAAAGGAAGCGTACTAGAAGCTAAAGCGCCTCCAATTGGAATTCCAGTTTGACGAATGCCCATGGCAAGTCCTCTACGCTGAGGAGGAAACCACTTTACAATCGCTTTACTACCCCCAGGTTGTGCCGTTCCATACCAAATTCCTACAAATAGTAAAATAACTACTAGATATGTATAATTGTTGACTGGATAGGCAAGCAACATACTCGCTCCAAGAAAGACAGACCCTACACCTACAATCCATCTTTCGCCATATCGGTCCATTAAGTTTCCAAATGGCAACATCGAGAAGATCGGTCCAATATTTACAGCCGATACAAGTAACCCTGTTTGAAACTGAGATAGGTGATGTACTTGCTGCCATAAAGAAGCTAAAGGACCAATTCCGTACGTAACAAACGTAGCAAACGTTTGTGAAATAGTTGCAATCAATAAGATAACCCACCTGTAAGAGCTAGTGGAATCATTTCTTATTTTTTGTTTCTGCATTTTATCATTACCTCCTCTTCGCTCTTATTGTATAAATATAGAGGTATCATGTAAAATAAATAATAAAGATAAAAAGTATCAAAAAAATTGATATCATGAGAGGTGAGTTATGTGGATATTAAAGATTTGACTGTATTTAAAAAGGTAGCCGAAGAAGGAAGTATATCGAAAGCAGCAAAATCACTAAGCTATGTTCAATCAAATGTCACTATGAAAATTAAACAGCTAGAGGATGAGCTAGGAGTTCCTTTATTTTACCGGAATGGAAAGGGAGTTACTTTAAATTCTAATGGCGAGATTTTGTTAACATATGCTAGGAAGATTCTAGATTTAACTGAGCAATCAATCAGATTGGTACAAAGTAATCACTCTAAACCTCTTGGTACGCTGAAAATTGGATCTACCAACTCTACAGCTGCAGTCCGTTTACCCCCGCTTCTAAAAAACTATTATGAAAATTATCCTGAGGTCGAATTAGTATTGGAAACCCATACAAGCACTGAGCTAATTCAACTTGTGCTCGAACGTAAACTAGAAGGAGCATTCATTGTCGAGAATGTTCATCATCCAGATTTAACTTCAATTCTGTTTTGTGAGGAAGAACTAACGATTATTAGTCACCAACCATTACATACTTTGCAAGAGCTTGATAAAGTCACTATGTTAGCATTTGGGAACGGTTGTCACTATCGGAATAGGGTAGAGAAGTGGTTAAAAGAAGAAGGCATTTATCCAAAGCGTGTATTAGAATTCGGTACGATTGAAGCGATCATCGGTTGTGTGAAAGCTGGAATGGGCATAGCCGTCATGGTCAAATCAATTTTGAAAGACCATGAGCAGTCTTTAATTATGACTGATTTACATGAGAAGTATTCCAAAGTACCGACTTATTTTATCATGAGAAAAGATGTACTTTTTTCGGCTGCTCTTCAGAAATTTGTTGAGATGATAAAAGAAAAAACTATGTAATTTTTTGTATATTACAATAAAAGTAGATAGCTAAGGCCATGATAATAATAATTTGAGAGTTGTCATATAAAGCAAATATGGTGTGCTATAATTGTAAATATTAACCGTAAGATTATTATAAAAGAGGATAAAGATGAAAAAAAAACTTTTACTTATAGAAGATGATGTTAAGTTAATAAAGTATATGAAAGAATACCTAGGTGCTTATGATTATTTGGTTGAGACAATAAAAGATTTTGATCATGTTGAGGAAGAAATATATAAGGCAGAGAGCGATTTAATACTTTTAGATATCAATCTTCCGAAGTTTGATGGATTTTATTTTTTGAAGGTAATTAGAAAAGAGCTACAAACCCCCATTATTATCGTTTCTTCAAGAAGTGAAGAGGGAGAACAAGTTAGAGGGATAGATTTAGGAGCAGATGATTACATCACAAAACCTTTTAGTATGGGTATACTTTTAGCAAAAATAAATGCAGTGTTAAGAAGAGTAAATAACTTAAATGAAAATATGATTGAAATCAAAAACGTAAAGCTTTTTTGTGAGAGTATGGAAATAAGAGTAGATCATGAGAGTATTCCTTTAGCTAAAAATGAATACAAGCTTCTTAAAATATTCTTCACAAATTATGAAAAAGTGGTTACAAGAGAGGAACTGCTAGAAGAGTTATGGGATAAAGATGAATTTGTAGATGATAATACTTTAACAGTTAATATAACAAGATTAAAGAAAAGGCTTAAGGAGAAGGGAATTCAATTAACTATCGAAACGAAGAGGGGAATTGGATATGTCCTTAAGTAAACTAGTAAGAGCTACTTTGAAAAAGGAGAAAGCTTCGATTTCTCTTTATTTATGTAGTTCTTTTTGTATCATCCTCTTTTATTATTTCTTATATGATAAGAAATTGATTCTTTATCCTATTTTGGTATGTTGCTTTTGTTTGGGTGTGTATTTAGTTTATAAATTTTTCATATACAAATCATTTTATGAGTCCCTTGAAGAGATAAAGGAAAGTCCTGCTTATAATCAAGCTGAGGGCAGCACTTTTGAAGACGTATTTGATGAAATAAGGGAGATTCATAACAATTATATTTCAAAAATATATGCCTTAGAAGTTAACAATGAAGAGAAGGAAAAATTACTTATAGAGTGGATTCATAATATGAAGACTTCTGTAGCAGTCATTCATTTGGCTTTAGAAAAATTACCTAATGAAGAAGCAATTAAGGATATTCGAGATGAAAATAGTTTATTGCAAATGAATTTAGAAGGTGCATTGAATATATTCAGACTAGGAGAGTTTTCTAAAGACTATGTTCCTGAAGCTATCTATTTAAAGGATTTAGTGAAGGAAAGCATTAATTCACAAAAAAGAAATTTTATTTATGCGAATGTATTTCCGGAGATTAATATTCCTGAAGATTATGTCATCCTATCAGATAAAAAATGGAGTAAATATGTGATGGAGCAAGTGATAAGTAATGCCATAAAGTATTCGTTTTCAGGAGGGAAAGTGTGTTTTTATGCAAAAGAAAGTGAGAATGAAGTTACGCTTTATATACAAGATTCAGGTGTAGGAATAAAAAAAGAGGAACTTTCCAGGGTTTTTGATGCGTTTTTTACGGGAAGCAATGGAAGAAAAGAAGAAAAATCGACTGGCATCGGTCTTTATATGTGCAAATGCATTTGTGATAATCTAAATGATAAAATAGAAATTACTTCTGAAGTTTCAAAAGGTACAATGGTAAGTATTACATATTTAAAAACGGATCAATTCTTAAATTTGGACAAATTCTGTTAGGTTATGCCTTCTTCCCAGGCCTTTCATGCCCATCTTTACCTAAACACGCTCCTATTTTACAGGAAGCCAAGTATACTTTGGTTTCCTTTGTTGTTTTTTTCTTCATAAAACTCCATCATCATTTCCCTTTTTGATTATTTTTCACGATCTTCTGTTAGGAAGCTAACTAGAAACAAAAGAAACCTTACATCGGTGTAAGGTTAAGTAAGGAAAATCAATTTGAGAATATAATAATTAGGAATATACTTTAGGTAAAGTTTTGAAGGGAAACGAGGTAGATTTACATGAGAGTTTTAGAATGTAGAAGAGTCACGAAAGTTTATGATGCATTTAAAGGAGCACAAGCTATAAAAGCACTTAATGACATATCTTTTAAGATAGAAGATGGAGAGTTTTTAGGAGTTATGGGACCTAGTGGAAGTGGGAAAACAACTTTACTAAATATTTTAGCTGGAATTGATAAAGCTACAGCAGGTGAGATTTTCATAGATGGAAAGAATATTCTTACGATGAAAAAGGATGATATGGCTATTTTTAGAAGAAATCATATGGGATTTATATTTCAAGATTTTAATCTGTTGGACAGCTTGACGGTTAAAGAAAACATAGGGTTTCCATTAACATTAGACAGGATAAAACCGAAGATTATTGAAGAGAAGGTTAATGGATTAATAGAATACCTTGGTTTAAAAAAAGTGGAAAATAGTTATCCCTATAATATTTCAGGAGGCCAAAAGCAGAGAGTGGCACAAGCTAGAGCACTAATTAAAGATCCTAAAATAATATTAGGAGATGAGCCAACAGGAAATTTAGATTCAAAATCATCAACGAATATAATGGAAAGCTTTAAAAAGATAAATGAAGAGAAAAAAGCGACGATTGTTATGGTAACTCATGATCCTTTTGCAGCATCCTTTTGTCAGAGAATTATATTTATAAAAGATGGAATAATTAAGCTTGAAATAAATTCCAATGGAAATAGAAAAGAGTTCTTTGACAAGATTATAGAAGCACAATTAATTATAGGAGGATAAGAACAGTGGACTTTTCTTCAATGATTATAAAGAATATTAAGCATAATATTAAAAATTACACGGCATATCTTCTTGGTAATAGTCTTATTCAATGTATTTTATTTATGTTTTTTACTATCGTTTTTAGTCCGGAATTCATACAAATTGATAAAACTTCGGGTACCAAAGCAAATTTTATGTCTGTAGTAATATTAATGGTAGCTTTTTCAGGGATGTTTATCATTTTCACTACAGTTTCTTTTACGAAATATAGAGGAAGAGAATTTGGAGTATATTTTACAATTGGATTAACTTCAAAGGAAATAATAAAAATACTTTGTTATGAAAATGCTATTATTTCTTTGGCCTCATTTCTATTTGCATCTCTTGGGGGCAGCGTATTTTCAAGACTATTTCATATGGCCATCGGAAAAATATTGAAGATAGATCATATAAATATTCCTTTAAGTATAAAAGCTTATGGAACAATCTTTTTCATATCCGCTGTAATATTTTTATTTACAACCCTATATCAAATGTTTTTCTTAAAGAGATACTCAGTTGTTAATATATTAAAGTCAAAATCAAAGAAAGATGTGGGGCGTACAAGCACTGTTTTAGGCGTGATCGGAATCATTATTTTTGTAAGTTCCCTTATTGCTTTTCGTATGGCTGTGAATGGGGAAGTAGAAAATAATGTAAGCTTAGTTTGTACATTATCTATACTAGGTACAGTCGTGTCCGTTTATTTATTAATCGGCTTTTCCATGACGGTTGTCGTAAAGATTTTGAGGAATTTTAAAAGTACATATAACAATAATATTTTACTTATTAATTCTCTTTCGCATCGGTTTAAATCGTATCGAACAGTTTTGTATGTAGTTACATTAATGGTTTCTGGAGCAATGATGTTTATTTCTATTGCCTATGGCGTGTATAAGTCAACAGAAAGGCAAATTGATACAAAGTATCCTTATGATATAAGTTATATTGTTGATAAAAGTCAAATGAAAGATAAAAGCATGAAAGACTTTGTTGAAAAAAACTTAGCGGAAGTTAAAAATTATGTTGAGTTAGAAGGAATAAATATTCCAGAGATCAGGGTTTATGAAGGGAAATGCTTGTGGCGCGATCCTCAAATACTAGTGATTAGTGAAGATAGCTATAGAGCATTAGGGAATCATGAGTTAAATCTAAAACAAGGAGAAATTCTGTATTCACATATTGAAAAACAAGGTAGTTTTTTAGCAGGCGGCTTTATGTTAGATTTGTCGAAAAAACCAATGAAAGATGAATTGTCTTTAAAGGAATATAAAGAACAGCATAAGATGGATGAGTATATCTATGTAGCCAGAGAGAATAAAAGAGATCAAATAGGTACGATTGTAAATACTTTCTACAATGATAATTATCATAGAGGTGATGTTTTAGTTGTAAATAATGAAGATTATAACATAATGAAGAATAAGTTAGGGGACGAAGCTGTTACTTATGATGTACTTATGAATTTAAAGAATGGCAATGGATATAAGGGAATCAAGGGTAAGTTAGAAGCTAATTTTGGAAAAAAGGTTAGCGATACATTAACGATTAAAGCAAATATACTTGATGATACGATACGAGAAAACGGCTTTATGCTATTTATATTTAGCTTTATGGGAATGATGCTTTTAATAGGAAGTGCAGCAGTTTTATACTTTAAGACAATTACATCTATTGAAGAGGATAGGGAACGAAGTAAACAATTAATGAAAATAGGTTTAACGAAGAAGGAAATTAATCGGTTATCAATGAAAGAATTAGGTGCAGTATTTCTTGTTCCTCCAATAATAGCGTTAATATGCACAGGGTACTATTTATCTACTATCTATAATTTGATTAATGATGGGGAATATATGTGGAAAAACAGTTTAATTGTTTTTGGCGTATACTCTATCATTCAAATAATATTTTATATTTTAACTAGCAGTAAGTACAAAAAACAAATGAATAAAATTTATGTAAATCCAAGTTAAAAAAATGGCGTACCCCCTTTGGGTTATATAAATGCCAATTAAAAAAACGGCATAAAAACCCTCTTTTTAGGTGGAAGAGAGCATCTGGCCATGCATAGAAGCGGTCAGGGCCTTTTTCTGCTACATGCGAAGTAAAAACAGAAAGAGCAAACGAGTTATAGGTTACTTATTATTCTGCGTAGCAGGGATTTAGATGTCGAAAAATGAAGGTGGGTTTATATAGTATAATCTAGGTATGGCTATTTCCAATAGTCATACCTAATTTTTATGGATTTTATTGGTGTAATCAGATAAGAGAAATATCAAAGGTTCCTATTCTATTTGTTTCTTCGAGAGATACCAATATGGATATTAGTATGGCTGTAAATACAGGTGCGGATGATTATATAACGAAACTATTTTCGATGGATATTTTAATTACGAAAATAAATGCATTGCTTAGAAGGGCGTATTCTTATGGTGGGGAGAGTTCTGATTTACTGGAGTGCGGTGGTGTTATATTAAATCTAACGGACAATACGCTTTTCTATAAGGAACAAAAAATAGAATTGACTAGAAATGAATTTAAGGTCATGCTGTTGCTTATGAAAAATAGAGGAAAAACGATATCAAGGCAGAGATTAATGAGGGTACTTTGGGAAGATGACAATTTTATTAATGATAATACCCTCACAGCACTCTGAAAACGCTTGGATAACTATTTACTATTCTTTCAAAGTCTTATTAAATGAATTGACAGCGAATAAGACTCTACATTTGAGTATGCTTTTTAAGCGGAATATCTAGATATTTTACATATCTGTTTGTTTCTTTTTCTTGATATATCCTTATGAAACTCACTTCAAATGTAGGATAAGGACTGAGCTCTTTTTCAGTAATTTTAGCCATGTTTTTTAATTCCTTACTAGATAACCCCCAATGTGTTTGTCCCATTGTTAAATGAGGTACATAATTATCTAGTTCCATATATTTTTTTATCAATTCATTATCAGGAGAAATGACATTAATAATTTTTTGATGTAATTCAAAAATTTTCTCTGATGTAACACTCAAGAATAGAACACTTTCTCCAAAAAACATTGGTTGATTTAGGGAGACATTGAACACAGAAAAACTTTCACAAACCTTTTTCAATTTTTCAATCCATTCTAAATCGGCAGTTAAGCCACCTTGAGCTTTTACCGTAATGTGTGGTTCAACAACATCGACAAGTAAATTATTTTCCCATCGTTGTTGAACTTTAATTATTTTCTCTTGATATTCGCCTGGAGGCACAATCCCAATAAAGTATTGCATATTTATTCTCCCTTTTTATCCCGCTATTCGTGGGCAGTAAGACCCCCACCTCAAGATTTAGAGAGAAGCAAAGAAGATAGGTGGGGAATAACTACCCGTAAAAGCCCGATTGGGCGGGCTAACCGTCAGTGGGGGATGAAGAAAACCCCAACTGACGGAAGTTTCACTTTATAGTTAATTAAAATATTTGTACGTAAATAAAATTTTCTTGTAGGTTAGTTTAAATTCATCTCTCCTAATCTTAATTTCTATAATTATTTTAACACAATTTCAAAAAAATCATAAAATTTAAATTTTACGGTGTGTAAAGTTGTGATGACAATAATCCAACTATGACATCCTTGCTCTATTATAAAGCATATAGGAATTGGACAGAGTTGTGAGGTGAAGTTCAGATTTCTATGAAAAGAGGATTCTTCACTAGGAGTGCGAATAAAAATAAGGAATATACACTGAAATATAGAAATTGTGATGGATGAATAGAACAGGAGATGAATCATTTTGAAACAAATGAAGACTATAATTCTCTTAGCAGTTGTTTTTTCTTCACTATTATTAGGCGGATGTCAAACGACTGATAAGCAAACAGGCAGCAAAACAAAAGCAACAGAAACAACGAAAGATGTACGGGGAATCGCTTGGAATTCACTTTCTGATTCACAGAAAAAAGAAGTGATTGGTGAATGGAAAGAAGCCCAAGTAAGTAAAACGGTTGCAGATGCTCAGGGATTTGCTTTAAAAGACTATTCCTTTGAGGGAAAAGAAGTGACACAGGTTGTGTTCCGTTCTACAAAGAGTAGTTTATTGGGAGATATCATCAAACTTGTAGATGAGAAGTCAGGAAAAGTTGTTGGAGCGGGTTTGAGGGAATAGTGCAAAGAGTGGAGAAGTGCGGAAAAGGTAGTTCTCCCTTTTTATCTAATTCGCCACTGTTTCCCCAAGCTTCAAAATAGCCCCTTTAGAATGGTATCAAAGGTTATAATTCCCTGACATTACTTTTCTTATCATCCCCGTAACTTTTTCGGTAGGAAAATCGTTATATAAAGTGAATGCTAATTTTATAGGTTATGAAAATGAATGGGGGGAATTTTATGAAGGTCCTTATATTGGGGGGGACTCGTTTTTTAGGAAGAGCTTTAGTAGAAGAAGCATTGAAAAGAGGGCATGAAGTTACCTTATTTAATCGTGGCACGAATAAAGATGTATTCCCTGAAGTAGAGCAGCTAACCGGCAATAGAGACAGTGATGTATCATGTTTAGCAAATCGAAAATGGGATGTTGTATTGGACACATGTGGATTTGCTCCGCATCAAATTAAAAAAATTGCTGCTGTACTTGGAGATAACATCGAACATTATACATTTATATCAAGTATCTCTACTTACAAAGATTGGATTCCACTTCATATTAAGGAAGGCTACCATTTACAGCCTATGCCGCCTAGCGATAAGTTGAAAGCGGTTGAGGATGGGAAAATATCTCCTTACGAATATTATGGAGCACTTAAAGTCTTATGTGAAGAAGAAGCAGAAAAACATTGGCCGGGGCGTGTTTTGCATATAAGAGCAGGGCTTCTTGTTGGGCCATTTGACTATTCAGATCGACTCCCATACTGGGTTCAGCGTGTAGCACAAGGTGGGGAAATAATGGTGCCAGGGCGTTCAGACCGTCCTGTTCAACTGATTGACGTGAAAGATGTGGCAACCTGGGCATTCGATATGGCAGAAAACAGAAAAGTAGGCAAGTTTAATGTAACAGGGCCGAATAATGAATTGACGATAGAGGAACTATTAAATACTTGTAAAGCAGTAACAAATAGTGATGCTGAATTTGTATGGGTAGAAGAACAATTTTTAATTGAGAATAACGTAAAGCCATGGACGGAGTTGCCTTTATGGATTCCTGAACATTTTTCATTAGAAGGAGAGACAGAACCGTGGAAAGGTAGTTTTTTCATCAGTATAGAAAAAGCTGTTAACGCTGGTCTTTCTTTTAGACCTATTGAAGATACTATTTGTGATGTGTATCTATGGGAGAAATCGAGGCAGGATACAGAACGAAAAGCAGGTATATCAAGAGAAAGAGAGGCCGAATTGCTAGAGGTTTGGTTTCAGAAGGAGAAATTATGATGATAGTATATACTCATCAAGCAGAGAAAAATTTTGCAAGGAAATAGACTCGTCTAAATTGGGAGTCCAAAAGATCTGATATGATTGTGTAATAAAATTTAGATTTCAAAAAATCTTTTTGCCCCGTTTTAAATTTAGACGGGGTGTTTATTTTGGTTAAATATGATTTTGAATTAAATTTGCGTATTATTGAAGAATATCTTGAACGAGTTAGACAATGGATTAACCTGTATAAAAACTTTGGTACTGATGAACTAAAAAGAAAAACTTCTATCACTCTATTCGATTTATTCTGAATGTTATAAACTGGAATAAAAAATAATATAGGAGAAAGATGATGACAATGAAGTTAGTGAAACCAACACACCAGCATAGCAAACAAATCATGGCTTATCGGCAGGCATTCCTAAATTCAAGAGAGCAACCGTATGGCAGTTGTTCCTTACAACGCTTTGATTCCATTGATGAATGGCTTGAAAAGGTCAAAATTCAAGAAAAAGGAGAAAATTTACCACCAAATCGAGTTCCATCCACTCAGTTTTTGAGTATTGAAAAGGGGAAATTACTCGGTTTAATCAATATTCGCCATCGATTAACGCCAGAATTACTGATGGAGAGCGGACATATCGGTTATAGCGTGCACCCTGACGAACGTCGAAAAGGTTACGCCGCTGAGCAACTTCGGCTTTCTTTATTTGAAGCAAAAAAATTAGGATTGGAGAAAGTGTTGATAACTTGTGACAAAGCAAATATCGGCTCTGCCAAAACCATTCAAAAAGTTGGAGGTATCTTAGAAAATGAAGTAATTTCCCCTGATACTGGCGAAATTGTTCAGCGTTACTGGATAGAACTATGATTTAGTAAGTTTTCAAAAATTATATTTGAAGTCGTATTGAAACTGGATAATAACTAAAAGAAAAATCAGAGTGAGGAATCATTCCGAAAAAAGTCTAACTTTTGGTGCTTAGTACAAATTGCACCTCTTATTGTCATTAGATGGATAAGAAATGATTCGTTTTTTTACTTACGATAACACTTGTTATATCAATTTTACATATATGATATTCATATTTGAATAAATGATAAAAGCTCTCTAATTTTAAAGAGAGCTTTTTATCATTTATTTTTGATCGAACACAAATATTTCTTTATATTTTCTTGCATGTATTTTTTGACCATTTTCTAACGTCTTTGGTAGGTCCTCTTGCCATGTAACAATAACCGTAATACCTTTTGCTTTTACTGACACAGGAAAATTAGGAAAATGACACTCATTAGTGGTGACTGCTTTCTCAGTCTCAAGCGCGTCCATATTTCCCCGCAAAGTTTTGGAATCGTTAAAGTTACTGTATATATCTACATCTAAATTATAAACATCTTCTCCTAGGTTCTTCACATCTAGACTATATGTATTTATTACGCCTGGTTTTGGTTTCGAAAGCCTTGGATCATCGTCAGCTTTATCAATTTTCAAATGCCAATGTTCAGAGGACTTTGACATAGGAAGATTACTAAACGAAGAAGCTTTCGCTAATATATTGCTACTGAATATAAAACACACCATACAAAAAAGAACAACTGTTATCTTTCGCATATTCCAACCTCCAAAGTACAGGATTTTATCTTATTTACTATTTCTTCAAATAAAAGGTAATATGTATCAAATGATTAGTGGTAAAATACGGATTAGACGATATCTGCTTCCAATAGCACTGATTATGTGAAAAGAGAGGAGTCTGTAATGTTTTCTTGTATAAGATAGACATACACTATAAAAATGGGATTTAAACTGTATTATTAAAGTAAGTAATTTTTAATTGGAGTGTTTTATATGGCATTAAAAGAATTAGGTATCTTTGAGATAAAAAGTAATAAGATTGTTGTGAGTGACCCTTGTTATTCAATAGAATTTGCAGTTACGGAAGATGAATATGTAGCAGATGAGGATTTATCTTTACTGCTAACTCCTGCAAAACAAGGCAAGTGGAAAGCTACTGTATATTACTCCGAAGATGAAGTCGTTACAAAGCTTGTTGCTTCTCATATTGAAACAAATAAAGATAGCGCTTGGATAGAACTGGATAAAGGTATTGGAGTTGATGCTGCACAAGCTGGAATTTTCGATTCAACCGTTTATGGAAAAGATGAGATGATTACATATGAGGTAAAGAACACTTTCGATATAGATATGGATGAAGAAGGACTAAAATTTTATGTAGCTTGTAGCGATATAACTGCTGAAGATGATCAGGCGGGAATAATAATAGGTGGTGCAGTATCGGTTTCAGGTTTAGGAGACGGTTGGTATCCAGTTCACATTCAACGTGATGAAAGTAATCAAATTGTTGGTGTTCTGATAGATTTTTATGAGGAAGAATAACGTTGGATAACGGAGTTTAGGTTCATTAGAACGGAGGAATTTTTGAATGAAGCATAAACTATGTCAGTAACATTTTACATAGCTAGTACCAGAGAAGAAATTAATTATTCTAAATAGGGGGCTTTTAAGTATGAGGTCTGACTTAGTAAAAGAAGTAATTCTTCACCTTTTCGTCTCAAATTAGGTACAAGTATTATAAATTAGACGTTTCATCACATAAGTTGTAGTTAAAATAAGAATGTCACGTAAAGAAACAAGTGGAATTTTCATCTCATAACATAATATGGAACCACAGGCAGGTATAAAAGCCCGCCGCGTGGTTCTTTTTCTCTTTTCTTTTTTAAGGCAATATTTAAAGGGAGGCTCATTCAAATATTTAAAGACTTTCAGCCAAATGGTAAACAACCGTTGTATATCCAGTTGATAGAATATGTTATAGCAGATGTTTAATTAGACTGTTAGAAATTTAAAAAACAAGACTACATTTGATCAAGCTGTCAATGAAGTACAAACAGAGTACATAATGAAGAAGGATATAGACTAAACATGTAAGAAAAGGGGAGTCTAGTATGGAACTTACTCTAAATCGGGTAAAACTTCAGCTCATGCAATTAGAACATGCCGAACAATTATATAAAATTATTGAGGAGACACCTTCTCTTTGGTCGTATATGCCAAGACAAATGAGAAGCCAACATGATATGGAAGAGATGGTGAAAGAAGCTCTAGAAAGTTATAAAGAAGGCACTGTACTTCCGTTTGTTGTTGTAGACCAGTTTACTAACAGTATCGTTGGTAGCACTCGCCTATACGATATATCTGCTGATTATAAAACATTGGAGTTAGGCTATACATTCTATGCTCCTAGTGTTCAAAGAACGAGTATTAATACAGAGTGTAAATATTTATTATTAAGGCATGCTTTTGAAACATTACAGATGGTTCGAGTTCAAATTAAGACAGACCTTCAAAATAAGCGGGCACAGAAAGCCATTGAGCGTTTAGGAGCTATAAAGGAGGGCGTCTTACGAAATGAAAGAACCTTATATACAGGACAAACAAGAGATGCCTGTGTTTATAGTGTTATTTCTAAGGAATGGCTTACTATTAAAGAGAATTTGCAGCTCTTACTTCAGAAAAACTACTAAATAATTTAGATAGAATCGTGAAAGTTACGGTTTTAAGTTGTGGAAACGACATATTATTTTTAGTAAGAATTCTGTTTGGTATATGTTATGTAATGAAATAAGGAGAAATATAATGAAAAGAGGTGCGATTTGCGCCTTTTCTACTTGAAGGAATAAAACAAACAGTCCGTATTGATATTAAGGGACAGGAAGTAAGTCCCAATGAAATGATTGAAATAGTACAGGGAATTAAGATAAAAATAAATAATAAAGTTATTATTGAAGTTAAAGATTATTATATTTAAATGATAATATATCAAGCGTAGGATTTGGGCAGTTTTTTGTTTTTTTTCTTTTAGAACAAAAAGAACGAATGGAAATGCTATTGAATATGAAACAGTAATCATAGTACATTTAAAAAAGGGGAGATTTTTTATAAGGAAGGTGAGGGAATGCTAGATAAAGCTGATGATTCAATAATGAATCATATGTATACAGTAGAAGAACAACAAAAGTTATATAAACGGACGTTAGTAATCGTAAGTATTTCACAAATGTTTGGTGGTGCGGGGTTAGCTGCTGGAATTACGGTAGGCGCACTTCTCGCACAGCAAATGCTTGGGACAGATGCATTCGCAGGGTTGCCAGCTGCTATATTTACAATGGGATCGGCAGGAGCCGCTTTCATAGTAGGAAGGCTTTCGCAACGTTATGGGCGTCGAATAGGGCTCGCGACAGGATTTATGGTAGGAGGGCTTGGGGCTATTGGAGTGGTAATTTCCACTTTAACAAATAGTATTATTCTCTTACTTGCTTCCCTGCTGATTTATGGTGCAGGTACAGCCACAAATTTACAAGCTCGTTATGCCGGTACAGACTTAGCAAATGAGAAGCAACGGGCAACTGCTATTAGTATTACAATGGTTATGACGACCTTTGGTGCGGTAGCGGGACCAAACTTAGTAGGTGTAATGGGGAGTTTTGCTCGTTCTATTGGTATTCCTGAACTTGCTGGTCCTTTCATATTATCAGCAGCTGCATTTCTTTTAGCGGGTCTCGTACTTTTCGTTATGCTTCGTCCAGATCCATTACTTGTAGCAAACATGATAGAAACATATAAACAGAAGCATATATATAAAGAGCATTCGATAGCTAAAAAATCAATAACAAATAAAAGAGGCATTACAGTTGGGGCAATCGTTATGATACTTACGCAAGTTGTCATGGTTGCTATTATGACGATGACTCCCTTACATATGAAACACCATGGTCATGGCTTAAGTGAAGTGGGTCTTGTCATTGGGTTTCATGTAGGCGCAATGTATCTTCCATCACTCGTTACAGGAATTCTTGTTGATAAGATTGGTCGAATGGCAATGAGCATTGCTTCCGGAGTTATACTACTTAGTGCTGGGGTGTTAGCTGCTATTGCACCGAGCGATTCTTTAATACTTCTGGTTGTTGCCCTTTCTTTACTAGGATTAGGATGGAATCTCGGTTTAATAAGTGGAACGGCTCAAATTGTTGATTCAACAGAACCTGTAACACGTGCAAAGACGCAAGGGAAAGTGGACGTTTTTATTGCATTGGCAGGGGCTTCTGGTGGAGCGATGTCCGGCATGGTGGTAGCTAATTCAAGTTATGCAGCATTATCATTAGCTGGAGGAGCTTTAGCCTTATTGCTTATTCCTGTTGTGATATGGTCTAGAAAAGGTGGAGAACATTAAATAGAGTAGAGGGCCAGAAAGTTTTGTAGATGGACATAAAAAGAGAGAAGAGGCAGAGAATAAATTGGGTTAATTAAAAAAGCATCTCACAAAGTTATTAGTGGAATGCTTTTTCTGTTTTAAATAAAGTGATCATTAAACGGATCTATAATTCTCTCAAAAATATTCTTTCAGCTAATTCTCTAAAACTTTTTTCGCCTCTTGGTACAATTGATAAGTCCTCATGCCAGATTTCAACAATTGACCAGTTATTTGTAGTTTGAAAGCCTATTGCATCACCAGAAAAGTTATCACCAAATAATAAAATATCTTTTATTTCTGGGTTGTCATCTGCATCATATATTTCATCAGCTTCGATTAGTCCTCCATAGAACATAAAATATCCATCAGAAACGAATCCATATCCAACTTCTTTTAAGAAGTCAATATAATCTTGGGGAATACCATCCAACATTGAGTCTTCATCAATAACGGAATCAATTAATTTATCAAATTTATAATCAGTAGGTGTATCATGGATTTTTTTTAGGATCTCTTTGTATACCACATCTCAACACTCCAAATAATTTTTTGAAAATCCCATATTATATTTCTACAGGCTTTCGCTGACTTTAATTTTTCTTATAAACCACAAATATTATGTAATTTTTGTAGTTACCTATATATATTAATTCTAGAAATACAGGCTTACTATTATTGGCACAATACAATAGGACTATTTAAATTTACTATATACTTCATTTTTTCTTATAGCAACATTGACTTGTTGTTCTGATTCTCTAAAATCTGTAATTCTTAATGAACTCATCCCATTTTAGAGTTAAAATTAAATAAAGATGCGTATGAAGAATTGAAGGTGAGAAGCTTTGGATTTAGTTCAAAAATTAACCCGTATTTATGGCTTAGGGCTTTGCTGTGGGTTGTGGAGTAAAGCTGAAGTAATTCAATGGTGTGATAAAGTGATTGAAGCAAGTGACAGTCCGCCATATGAAATAATTGAGATATCCTTAATGTCTAAAGCAAAGATAGATGATATTGAAGGGAAGTTATTTGAGTTTAGTAGCACAGTTGATGAAGAATACACTGTTAAATTAACTCTTTCCGTCATTCATGAAAAACTAAAAGAAAATAAACTGACGATTGAAGAATCAAATAAACAAAAACGCGACCCCTAACTTATTTATAGTTAGGGGTCGCGTCTTTATAGAGCAATAGAAACTTTTAATAGTTTCTATTGCTCTATTTTTTAAATCGATACGGAACAGTTGAAACAATAACATTCTTTTTATATAGAAGGTATATCCTTAATAAAACACTTGATTGGTTGTGTAAAAAGTTATGCCAACTTTTCTTTGTTATAAACTGCGGAATGAGAACAGTAACGGAATGATGATTTTCTTGTGCTTTCTCTTGAATCATTGCTACTAATTTTGTAATAGGTCTCATTAAGCTTCTATAAGAAGAAACAACTGTAATAAGACGAACATCAGGTTTCCATTCTTTCCATTTTTGCTGCATCTTTAATTCACTTTCTTTATCAAAGGCCACATATACAGCGATGACAGTATCACCGATAGCCTCAGCATAATTAATGGATTGTTCGACTACCTTTGTAATTCCAGCAACGGGTACGATGACAATGTTTTCTTCGATTTTGTGTGGAATTTCATTTGGATCGATACGTAGTTGTTCTCCAACTGCATCGTAATGTTTATAGATACAATGAAAGATGTACACAATAATTGGCAGGAATATCATAACAGACCATACATGTGTAAACTTTGTGATAAAGAAAATAAGTAATACAGATAATGAAATAAGTGCGCCCACTAAATTTGTTAGTAATTTCGGTAACCATCCTGCTGGCTTTTCACGCAGCCATTTTATAATCATTCCCGTTTGTGACAAGGTGAAAGGAAGAAATACACCAACTGCGTACAGCGGGATTAATTGTTCTGTTTTTCCTTGAAACGCAATAATTAAAATAATGGAAGCAATTCCTAGGGTCATAATTCCATTTGAATAGCCTAATCGATCACCGCGCATTAAAAACATGCGAGGCATATATTTATCTGATGCTAGGTTGTAAGCTAGTAATGGGAATGCGGAAAATCCCGTATTAGCAGCTAATACTAAAATAAGTGCAGTTGTTCCTTGAATAAAGTAATATACATAATTTCTTCCGAATATATCCGAAGCAATTTGAGAGACAACAGTCTCATCGTGTTTCGGAGCAATACCGTACCAATATGCTAAAAAGGTGATACCAGTAAATAAGACTGCAAGAATTGCTCCCATCATTACTAAAGTAGTGGCTGCATTTTTAGCAGCTGGCGCCTTAAAGTTAGGAATTGCATTTGAAATCGCTTCTACCCCTGTTAATGCAGAACACCCAGATGAGAATGCTTTTAATAAAAAGAATAATGTAATTCCTGGTGCTACCGTACCAATAGGTGTATGCAAAGTTGCTGGCGCTTGTCCAGTTGCAATTTTAAAGACTCCAACAGTAATTAATACGATAAGTGCTAATACGAAGAGATAGACAGGATAAGCTAGAATAGAAGCAGATTCTGTTACTCCTCTAAGATTCAGAATGGTAATAAAAATAACAAGTATTACAGCGATTAGAACGGTGTACTGATGTAAAACTGGAAATGCGGATGTAAGTGCATCTGTCCCTGCTGATACACTTACAGCTACGGTAAGAATATAATCTACCAGCAAGGATCCACCGGCAACAAGCCCAGCATTTATACCTAAATTCGTTTTGGAAACAACGTAAGCTCCTCCGCCATGTGGATAAGCATAAATAATCTGTTTGTACGATAAAATAAGTGCCGTTAACAAAACGAGAACTCCGATTGCGATTGGAATGGAATACCAAAAAGCGACCGATCCAATTGTTGCAAGAACTATTAAAATTTGTTCTGTTCCATAAGCAACAGAAGAAAGAGCATCAGATGAAAGAATGGCTAATGCCTTTAATTTATTTAATTTTTGTTCACCTAATGCATTTGATTTAAGAGGTCTACCAATTAAAAACCTTTTGAATACTGAAAACATGGATGCACCACCAATATGTAATTTTTCCAATGAAAAGAATATCACAATTGGTAGTGGGTGAATAGATATTTTTATTATGAATTCATTCTTTTTTTTTAGTAAATTGACAAAACAGTGACAGAATACCCTTTTTTCTACGTAAAAAGAATGGAAGTTTCACTTTATTAAGTAGGGAGTTCAATGTTTCTAATCCTCATTTCTCCTGCTATTAACATGAAATCCCCCTTGTTTATTTTAAAGTGTCCATATCTAAAGAAATATGGACACTTTTTTTGTCTTGAATAAAGGATGGTTTATCTATAAAAGGATGAATGTCTATTTCTTTGTATGGATAAAATTCACAAAAACCTTATGGAGAATAGGGTGACAAAATGTGTTCTATTAAAATTTTAAACAAGAGGACGTAAATGTATTATGAAAAAATTGGGGAAAAGTGAACTTTTTTCTAGTTTGATGGTAATAAGTATATAGAATAAAAAATAAGGAGGGAAGAGTTTGGAGGAACAACGGTTAATTCAACAAGTCAAACAAGGAGACAAGGAGGCATTTAATCAACTACTACAACCGTATATACAAAAAGCATACCAAACATCTTATCTCATAGTGGATGATAAAGGATTAGCGGAAGATGCGGTACAGGAATCGCTCATACAAACATATGAATCTATTCATCGTTTTAATGGAGAGATTGCTTCGTTTAAAACTTGGTTTCATCAAATTTTAATTCATACAACTTTAAAACAGAAACGAAAAAAGCGTTTTGCTCTTTTGCAACCTGAAACATGGTTTCGTATAAAAGATGGGAAAACACCTGAACATAATTATCTCATACAAGAAGAGTCGCAGATGATTCTCGATGCAGTACAACAATTATCTTTCAAACATCAAATTGTTATTATTCTTTTTTACTATCAGGATATGTCTATTTTAGAAATTTCAGAAGTGTTACATGTGAAAGAAGGGACAGTAAAGTCGCGTCTTTATAAGGCGAAAGAAAAGCTAAAGGATCATTTAGCTCATACTGTTTTTTTAGACTATGATACGGAGGTGAGTCTATGGATCGACAAATAAAGAAGGCATTTCATGAGAAAGTGAATGGAACTTCATTTCCGCAGCGCGTAAATATTGAACAACTGTTATATAGTAAGAAGAACAAAATGAGCGGTTGGAAACAGCGTGTTACGATAGCCTCTGTTGCAATTTGTTTAGTGGCTACTATGTTTGGACTAACGCTTTCTGCTTCTGCGGGAAGTATTCCTGCTATAAGAGATATTTTTAGATTTTTTGATAACGAAAGATTTGAACTTCATGACGAAGTTAAAATAAATAAAGAGGAAGGAACGGGACTTCATCAAGAGTATAAGAAGTACTCGAATGAAATCAATCTTACTCAGGAGAGTAACGGAATTAAATTCACCGTACATGATGCAATTTATGATGGGAAGACAGTGTCTTTAACGTATTCTATTGAAAGTGATCAAGATTTAGGCGACAATCCATTTACTTTGGACTTTCTAAAAATAAAAGGGAGCGGATCCATGTCAGGAAGTAATGGGATTAAAAAAGTAGATGAACATAAGTATGTCGGTTTATTAACTGCTAGTAATTTGGAAGCAACTACAGAAGATAGTGTAAACATGCAATGGATAATAGATAGTATTACAATCTCAGATACGCAGAAGGAAATAAAAGGGAATTGGAACTTTGACCTCACCCTAAAGGCAACAGAGAGTAAAGAAAAATTCATTCATAGTAGTGTAGAACAAGATGGAGTAAAAGTATCTATTGAGAAGTTATCCATATCACCGATGTCATTTATCATTTCGTATAAACAAGAAGTTTCTGAGTATATGAAAAACAGGTGGGATGAAGTATATGTTGATTTGAGAATTAAAGATGATTTAGGGAATAGTTATGCTGGAGAAGGAAACGGGAGTATAAGTGATGAAGGTTCTAATATCTTGAATGGAAGTAAGACATTTCAAAAAATCAATCAGAATGCTACAAAACTTATTATAACTCCTCGTGTTATGTTAAGTAATCACAATGTTGATAACTATGGAGGGACTGAAAGTGGAGAAAGGCAATTTTCTTTATTAAAAAAAATTGGTAGTGATAAAGAAGAACTTGTATTAAAAGATATGGTTATCGAATTAGAAAAATAACATATGAATTGAAAGGGCTGTTTTATTTAGATAGAACAGTCCTTTGTATGTTAGTAACAAGGTAGATAAGAGTGATGATGGAATACCTGGAGCCATAAGGAAAACCTTGATTTACACAATAAAGTTCTTTTTAGATGTTATAAATAATTAAGATTATAGTTAATACGTTTTGATATTTGATATGTGTATTCGTAAAATACTGAAAATTATGTTAAAATAATTGTTAATTGTTTGAAAAGGAGGATTTTATTATGAAAAATGGTCGTCTTGCAAAAATAGATTTAACGAAAAGAATGGAATCAAAAAAAATATACAATAAGAAGCTTGAAAAATATCAAATGCGTTTACTGGCGTTGCAGCAAATTTTACGAAAAGAAAAAATAGCCGTTATTATGGCTATGGAAGGCTGGGATGCTGCTGGGAAGGGGGGAGCAATTAAACGAATTACTGAGCATCTTGATCCACGCGGCCTGCAAGTAAATCCAATTGGTGCGCCTGCTCCTCATGAAAAACGCTATCATTATATGCAGCGATTTTGGCGGAAAATCCCGCAATATGGCCAAATTACTATTTTCGATCGTTCATGGTACGGTCGTGTATTGGTCGAACGCGTTGAAGGTTTCGCTATAAAGGAAGAGTGGACGAGGGCATACGATGAAATTAATGATTTTGAAAAATTATTAACAGACGATCGTTACATAGTAGCAAAATTCTTCTATCATATTAGTAAAGATGAACAGTTAGCACGATTTAAGGACCGAGAGCAAAATCCGCTTAAAAAATGGAAAATTACAGATGAAGATTGGCGCAATCGTGAAAAGTGGGATGAATATGTCGAGGCAATAGAAGATATGTTTGAAAAAACAGACAAACCAAATGCAAAGTGGCATATTATACCTGGCAATGATAAGTTGTATGCGCGTGTGAAAACATTGAGAGTGATCATTTCATTAATTGAAGATTATTTCTTAGAACATGGTATAGAACTGCCATCATATTATCATGAAATGAAAGAAGAAAAGCAAGAGAAGACAGAACAAGTATAAGATTTAAGTCGTTCCATTCGACTGGAATGAATCTATTTTCTTTGTTTTTCTCTTAATGTTGAAGTTGGGATCCATATTACCTGTTATACAGAATAAAGTTTTTTTGAAGTGGCATGTTAGCACCTTTCTATTTTATTTATTCTTCCGAAAAGAGCAATTAAATGCATTTTGAAAAATTATTATGACTGCATCTTATATTTTTGGTGATAAGAGAATTGCGAAGGGGTAGATGGATTTGAATAGAATCATATATATTTTTGTATTTGTCATATCTTTTGGCAGTATTTTTAATTCTTTGGCACCTCATATTTATGCTTGTGACTGTAAAGGTTCAACAGTGGAGGGATCATTCGGAAAACATGATGCAGTATTTGAAGGGAAAGTAATGGAAATTCAAGAGGATAGTGAAAAGGGACAAGCTATATTATTTGAGGTGAAGGCAAATTGGAAAGGTGCAGATACATCTCAAATAATTATCTATACCAATCTAGGCTCGTGTATGGTTCCTTTTACAAAAGGAGAAAGTTATCTTGTCTTTTCCTCAAAGAGAGGTACGAACGGTCAGTTGTATACGTCTGAATGTAGCGGTACGAAACAGCTGCAAAGAGCAGAGAATGATGTATCTGTTTTAAATCATATTGCGAAGGGACAAGTTCCAACGAAACAAGTGAATGTTGAACATGCTATGCCGAATAATCATAGAACAAGAAGTATCATCATGTTGGGTTTAGCTTTCTTTGTAATGGGTATAGGTGTATTGATAATAAGAAATAAACGCAAAAAATGATGAATAAAATAGAAAAATGGCGATTTTCTTTATGTTAATAAATGGAGTTTATTCTTGTATCAGCTACATAATTATGCTAAAATTTATGTAACTTTTAATGAACGGAGGGGTCTCCTTTGATCTTAATCAGATTACGTCTCAATACTTTGTGCCAATAATTGAATAGCGCTCAAAGGCTCTGTCTGTGTACAGAGTAAACGGGATTGGTCTGTCTTTTTAAAGGAACCCTATTGAACTTATATGTGAAAAGAGGGAAGGACGAATACGCCTTCTTTTTGTTTTACCTTTAAAACAGAATGATGCAATGCATGTATACAAACATTTTTTATGTTGTATGATGCTGGATTTGACGACCATTGAACACGCAAGAAGCGATGCTTTTTTATGTTTATTTGTTATGCTTTCATCCGTTTATGAAAAACACAGGCAGCAGCTTGTGTTTTTTTAGTTTGCGCGTAATCGAAATGGAGGAATAAATATATGGAACAGCTAGTACAAAGAGCAATATTAGTTGGAGTGAATTTAAATAGTGAAAGTGATTTCGAATATTCAATGGAGGAGTTAGCGAATTTAACAGAAGCGTGCGATGTTGAAGTGATAGGGAAAGTAACACAAAATTTACATCGTGTAAATCCATCTCATTATATTGGAACGGGTAAGATTGAAGAAGTGTCAGCGTTCGTAAAAGAAGCAGATGCGAATTTAGTCATTTTCAATGATGAGTTATCGCCTTCACAAATTCGAAATTTAGAAGCAGATTTAGATTGTAAAGTGATTGATCGTACGATCTTAATTTTAGATATTTTTGCGCAGCGTGCTAAGACGAAAGAGGCGCAACTACAGGTTGAAGTAGCACATTTGCAATATATGATGCCTCGTTTAATTGGCCTTCGTGAATCGTTAGGAAGACAAAGCGGTGGTGTTGGTACGAAAAACAAAGGGGTAGGGGAGAAGAAATTAGAGCTTGATCGCCGTAAGATTGAAGAGCAAATTGCTGTGTTAAATAAAGAGTTAGAAGCGCTCGTTGCACAGCGTCAAACACAGCGTAAACAGCGCAAGAAAAATGAGGTACCTGTTGTTGCGTTAGTAGGGTATACAAATGCAGGGAAATCAACAACGATGAATGCGATGCTTGAAATGTTTAACGGATCTGCAGAGAAACAAGTATTTGAAAAAGATATGTTGTTTGCGACGCTTGAAACAGCTGTGCGAAACATTCAATTGCCAGATAACAAATCGTTTTTATTAACAGATACCGTTGGATTTGTTAGTAAATTGCCGCATCATCTTGTGAAAGCGTTCCGTTCGACGTTAGAAGAAGTAGCGGAGGCGGATCTATTGATTCATGTTGTGGATTATGCAAATCCGAACTATGAGCATCTAATTGAGATTACAAATCAAACGTTAAAACAAATCGGTGTAGAAAATATTGCAACTATTTATGCCTATAATAAAGCAGATGTTATTGATATTGAAATTCCAAAAGTACAAGATAATCGCGTGTACTTATCTGCGAAACAAAAAGTAGGTATCGATGAACTTGTGCAAATGATTCGCACGCAAATTTATAAGGATTATACAAAGTGTGAAATGTTAATTCCTTATGATCAAGGACAGTTAATTTCGTATTTTAACGAGCATGCTCATGTTTTATCGACAGACTATGAAAATGAAGGTACGAAGATTACCGTGGAATGTAAAATGAGTGATTTGGAAAAGTATAAAAGGTATGTAATAAGTTAAAGAGTTCACTTGAAAGAAGAAAAGAAGAGAAGAGCTGCTGGATAGTAGCTCTTCTTTTCCTTATCTTTTCGTTGCATATATACATGTATCTCTTAATTCCGTCCCATCTACTGAAACGCTGTTATTCTCTAAAATACCTTCTAATTTAAAACCTAATCTTTCAGGTATGGCACGACTTTTTACATTTTTTGAGTCACAGCGAATTTCTACTCGATTTGCTTGTAATTCATGAAAAGCGAAATTTACAATTCCTGTAACAGCTTCTGTCATGTATCCTTTTCCGCTAAAACGGGAGTCAATCCAATACCCAATTTCAAATTTCGGAATATCCCAGTTAATGCGGTGTAACCCTGAAGAGGCAACAAATTCACCTGTGTCTTTAAGGAAAATGAGTAATCGTAAATCTTCACGCGCTAAAAATTTTACGTGAGAATCTCTAATATTTGCTTCTACTTCTTGTTCCGTTTGTTCTTTTTGTGCAAAAGGCATCCAAGGTTTTAATTCTTCAATAGATTCATTGATAGCGTTATATACTTCTTTTCCATCTCCAGGTCTTGGCATCCTTATGAGAAGTCTTTCCGTATAGAACTCCGAAGGGAAATTTAATAGTAGTGGATTCATGAGAAACGCTCCTTACTTGTTATTTTATATTATGATACATGAATGGATGTATATGGTAAATGTTTTTTCTGAATTTTAATAAAAATGAAGTTTTATTAGGTTTTGGGGGTATATTCATTTTGCATGGTAGTAAGCAAAGAAGTGGAAAAAGATGAAAAAGAGGTATAGAATATATTTTGTTTAAAAAGTCAGAAAAGTAAATGTGTGTGAAACATATGCAGAGGTTGTTTTGAACACAAAAGGAGAGGAGCGTGTAGCATGCAGACAATAGCAAAGCCGAATGCGATGAATGCACCAACGATTTACCGTATTTTATTTGCGATTAGTTTAGGGCATTTTCTGAATGATTCGATGCAGGCAGTTGTACCGGCACTGTTTCCCATTTTAGAAAAGTCGATGAATTTATCCTATATGCAGGTGGGATGGATTGCCTTTGCTCTCAATATGACATCATCCATTATGCAGCCGGTGTTTGGGATGTATTCAGATAAGAAACCTTCCCCGTATTTGCTGCCACTAGGAATGTTTTCAAGCATGCTTGGGATGATTGGACTTGCGTTTGCACCGAACTTTTTTATTATCATTTTATCAGTTTTATTTATTGGACTCGGATCTGCTGTCTTTCATCCAGAAGGCGCACGTGTTGCTTATATGGCAGCGGGAGCAAAACGTGGTTTAGCACAATCCATTTATCAAGTAGGAGGAAATACAGGGAATTCGCTTGCCCCCATTTTTACGGCACTTGTATTTGTTCCGCTTGGTCAAATTGGAACAGTATGGTTTACAGGCTTTGCGATGGTTGGAATTATCTTATTATACTTTGTTTCTACATGGTATAAAGGCGAGTTAGCAAGCGGGGCTGTAAGAAGTAAGAAACGTGCTGCACTAGAAGCTGAAAGTTTAGTAATAAGCAGCCGAATTAAGTTTGTCATTGTTTTACTTGTATTTTTAACATTTGTTCGCTCGTGGTACGGAGCAGGGATTGGAAACTTTTATCAGTTTTATTTAATTGAGCATTATGGATTATCTATTAAGAATGCACAGTTTTACGTATTTGCTTTCATGATTGCTGGCGTACTTGGAACGTTTTTTGGCGGGCCATTAGCAGATCGGTTTGGAAAGCGAAATATTATTGTTTTTTCCATGCTCGGTTCAGCACCTCTAGCGCTATTATTGCCACACGTTTCGCTCGTCTGGGTTGTTCCATTGTTTCTTTGTATTGGATTTATTAGTTCTAGTAGCTTCAGTGTGATTGTTGTGTATGCACAGGAGCTTGTTCCAGGTAAAGTTGGTATGGTATCTGGATTAATTGTCGGACTTGCATTTGGACTTGGGGCGCTAGGAGCAGTTGTACTTGGAAAATTGGCAGATATATATAGCCTTAACTTTATTATGATATTATGCAGCACTCTGCCGTTAATTGGCTTATCATCATGGTTATTGCCAAATGACCGTAAAACGATGAAAAGACTGTAGTCAGCGTATAAAAAGGTGTAACTTGACATATAAGTTACACCTTTTTAATATCTATAGTTTTAATTTTTTCAATAATGGTAGTCGATTGATACGATCGCCAAGAATGTCAGAAGCAAGGCCGCTTGTAAATACAAAAGCGAAGTAAACAAGTCCGCCAAGGGCACCGCATACGACCACAATTAATAATGACTCCATATATGACTGGCCAGGAATTAACCATTTTAATAACGTTTTTACGCCAACTACTATAGCAGACATCGCAGCCGAGTAAATGGTAATAAGTAATATTGTTTTACCAGTTTTTACGATGTTAAACTTTGTATATTTCACAATGCAGTATAACATGATTACATCAGAAACGAGGTAACCAAGTATAGTTCCTAATACAGCGCCGTGTCCACCGAGTAGGTATAGAAGCGGCGTGTTGACAATAACTTTTACAATAATACCAACAGTAAAAGCAATCATTGTTTTACGCTGATAATCAATACCTTGTAAAATAGCAGCTGATACGGTGAAGATTGCACTCATTACAGCGGATGGTGCATATGAGATTAAATATTGTGAACCATCTAATGCTGTATTGTGATCAAAATATACCATGCGAAATGCATCGTATGCGATGCTCGCAAGTCCAAATGATGCTGGAATTGTGAAAAATAATAAGACTGTGAAAATCTTTTCAATTTGGTTTTGCAACTCTTCTAATTTACCACCCGTAAATGACTGTGTAATTGCCGGGATGATTGTAAGTGAAAAGCCTGTTGCTAGTGATGCTGGTATCATAATTAATTTTTGAGCATAGTTCGTAATGTAAGCGAACACAGCGTTTGCTTTATCAAGCGGTGTACCGATTGCCCGCAGTGCATCGGCAACTGTATATTGATCCACTAATGTATAAAGTGGAATGGCAATACCTACAAAGACAATTGGAATCGCATACCGAAGCAGTTCCATATAAATCTTTGTTAAGGAGAATGAAGAAGAGCGGGTTTTTAGTTCTCCTTCTGGCGGACGAAGCCCATTGTATTTTCTCCAGTACATAATGAGCATGGAAACACTAGCAATTGCTCCAATAACAGCGCCAAATGTTGCAACTGCTACAGAAGATGCTACTGATCCGCCTAATAGTTTAGAAACGATAAAGCTTCCAACTAAAATAAAAATAACACGAGCAATTTGTTCCACAACTTGTGAAACAGCACTTGGTTTCATATATTGAAAACCTTGGAAATAACCGCGGGTAACACTCATTGCTGGCACAATAATAAGTGCAAAACTTAGCGCACGCATTGTTAATGTTACATTTTCGACAAATCCAGGTTCAGGTGTTTTAGATCGGATAATTAATTCCGATACGTATGGTGCACCGAAAAATAAAATTAAGAAACCAAGGAATCCCATAAACATCATTACTTTTAAGCTGGAATTGTATAATTTTTTACTTGTACTGTAATCTCCTAAAGCGTTATATTTGGCAACAAATTTGGAAACGGCGATAGGAATACCTGCCGTTGAAAAGCTTAGTAAAATTCCATACCAGGAGTACGCATAAGAATATAAAGCAACTCCTTCACTTCCAACTAAAGCTTGAAATGGGAAGAAATAAATAAAACCTAAAATACGTGAAATCATTGTCGCACCGCTTAGCAGGGCAGTGCCTTTTAATACTTTTGAAGTAGACAAAATACTTCCTCCTACTCTGGTTGCTTAAGAATCATCTTTTTCTACTATAAACTTGTCTTGGTATTTTATAAAGTAAAATACTAAATTTAGTATTAAATAATTTTTACAAAGCGTGTTTTTTTTGCGAAATTTTAGTAGGGAATTGTAATTTTGAGGGAAGTGTGATAATTTAGATTATTCTTGATGACACAATTATTAAAAAGACATGAAGATGCAATTAGGAAAAATTTATCATATAATAAGATTGATTCAAAAGAGATATTGGGAGGTGTTGATATGGCGATTACAATGAAATTGCTAGATACTGCAGCGTCTCATGCAAAGCCAAGTATGGAAACGGCGATACTTTGCATGAGGTAGACAAATAATCTAACATACAATCGCCTAAATGGACTTGTATCATTTCTCTTATATTTGGCTTTGCACCTTATTTAGATGAAACATAAAAAATAAGGGGCGAGCGGAAATGAAATATGTAAAAGCAGCGACTGTTTTACCTGAAAAGTTGATTATAGAAATTCAAAAGTATGTGCAAGGCGAAACGATTTATATTCCAAAACAAGAAAATGCTTATCATAAGTGGGGCACGCGCTCTGGAGGGAGAAAGCAACTTGATGATCGAAATAAAGCAATTAAAGATGCTTTTAAAAACGGAACATCAATTTGTCAATTAGCTGAAGAATATTTTCTCTCCATTGAAACTATAAAAAAAATAGTATACTCCAAATAAAGATAAAAGCACTGAGTTTTTTTATATAAAATGCTCAGTGTTTTTGTATGTAAAGTTTGTTTCTAAATTATCTTCTGCATTTTATAAAGCAAATGCATTGTATAAAATAAAAAATAGATAAACAATTTTGTATGGAGTGATAGAAATGAATGCTTTTATTAGAAGTGATCAATACAACTTTATAAAATCACAAGCTTATATTCTAGTGAATGGACATGCAACTGCGAATGATAGGGGAGTTATTGCTGCACTGAAATCTCTGGCGATAGAAAAAGTACTACATCTGTTTGAAGATCTGACAGATGAACAAAAAGAATTAATGGATATGATTTTGACGATTCAAAATAGAGAGGATGCAGAATCATTTTTGCTCAAGTTATCGCCATATGTCATACCGTTTCAAGAAATGTCACAGCAAACATTAAAAAAATTATTTCCTAAGGCTAAAAAGCTTAAACTGCCTGAAATGGAAGAAATCAATATGAAAGAGACATCTTATCTAAGTTGGATTGATAAAGGATCAAACAGAAAGTTCATAATAGCTCGTAAAGATAATAAGCTTGTAGGTGTGCAAGGTACATTTCAAAGTATAAATAAAAAAAGCATTTGTTCATTGTGCCATAAACATGAAGAAGTGGGAATGTTTCTTGTTGAAATAAAAGGTGATGTACCTGGTACCTTTGTTAAAAAGGGAAACTATATTTGCAAAGATAGTATAGTGTGTAATCAGAATATGACTTCACTTGATAAATTAGATGATTTTATTGAGAGATTGAGAAAATAAGTGATGGATACAGTTGTGAATAGGGAAAAGAAAAAGGACACTGCTATTTGTGTCCTTTTTTCTTTATTGTATTATTTCTTTTGCCAGTTTGCTTTAATAAAGTCTTCACGACCAGATTCTTTCCGCTCTTGTGCATATTTTTCTGGATTCTTTTTATAAAAATGTTGATGATATTCTTCAGCCACGTAAAAAGGAGCAGCTGGGCGAATCTCTGTTACAATTGGGTCTTTAAACATACCGCTTTCGGCTAATGCTAACTTTGATTTTTCAGCAAGCGCTTTTTGTACTTCATTATGATAAAAAATTGCTGTACGGTAAGATGGGCCGCGGTCGAAAAATTGTCCGCCGTCATCTGTTGGATCGATTTGCGGCCAATATAAATCTAATAACTTTTGATAAGGAAATATAGTAGGATCAAATGTAATTTGAACGACCTCTAAATGTCCAGATTCTCCCGATTTTACTTCCTCATATGTTGGATTTTCAACATGTCCTCCTGCATAACCTGAAAGGACTTTATGTATACCAGGCAGTTCATCAAATGGCTTGACCATACACCAAAAGCAGCCGCCAGCAAAAGTTGCAAGTTCATATTGTTTTTCTTCCATCGTATTTAATTCTCCTAAATTGATATGTTTTATACAGTATCGTATATGTTTTGAATCATCGCAAGAGAAAAGTCAGGAAGAATAATAAAAATTTATTGTGTTCGTTTATTCATAATGTCTCCATTTTGATTAATTTGTACATCGTTTGAAATAGATTGTAAATATTGCAGCATGTTTTGTTTTTCTGTATCTTGAAGCGGTGTAATTTGGTTATTGCGAATCATATAAGGATTAAATGACATGCGGACGTCGTTTCCTTTAAATTTAATCGTTAGAACTCCAGTTTCTGCACTATGACCTTTTACATAATCAGGGAAGAGGAAGTTTCCAAGTGAGTATGCAACAGGAACTTTATCGTAATATTCAAATCCTTGTAACCAATGGGGATGACTTCCAACAATCGCATTTGCACCTGCTTCTACCATTTTTTGAACATATTCTTTTTGATAAGCAGCAGGGCGATTTGTTTTTTCGACTCCCCAATGCATATACACGATCATATAATCGGCATCTTTCTTTTGTTCTTTAATTGTTTTTGTGACTAGGTTTAAATCGTAACCATTTGCAATACCAGGTTTGTTATCTGTAGCTGCCCATGCAGCGTCAGGCATAAAACGAACGAAAGAGAGAAATGTGAATTTTTTACCTTTAATTGTAACTTCTCTCGATGTATATGCATCTTTTGTATTTTTTCCTGCACCGATATACGGAAATCCCATTTTTTCAACATGGGAAATTGTATCCAATAAGCCTTCTTGATAATAATCGAGAGTATGATTATTTCCGATATTAACAATATCATAGCCTGTATTTTTAATAGCTTTTAGTGTAGAAGGGTCGCTTTTAATCCAAAACAGTTGGCCAGGATATTTTTTCTCGTGAGTTGTAAACGCAGATTCTAGATTTACAAATGAGTAGTCTGCTTTTTCTATTTCCGGTTTTACATGCTGAAATGGATAATCAGCACCTTTACTTTGAATAACAGGTCGCAATTGCCAATCAAACATTGTATCACCCGAGAATGTAAGGGTAATCTCAGGATCTTCTTTCGGTTTTTTTGTTTGTTCTTTTCCTTTTGCTTTTTCTGTTTGTTTATTTTTTACTCCTGTATTTTGCTCATTTTTCGTTTCTGAATTTAGCGCATAGTTGATTAATAAGATTATCGGGGTGAAAAGTACGGCTAATACTATAGTACGTTTTAGTAATGTTCGTTTGCGAATTTTCATAAGTAGTCCTTTCCATATAAAATTAGTAGTATGTAGGGATATTAATTTTAAAAAATATTCAAATATCGAATTTTAATGATTTCAATATTAAGGTAACTCGAGAGGTTTAATTAGAGCAATGAGGGTGGTTAATAAACTAGATGTTTATAAATCTATAATTCTACTTATAACTTTATATGAAAATGGATTTGAAGGAAAGTAAGAAAATTGAATTTTCAAGTAAAATATTAGAACATGAAGGGATATTCAATGTCATAATGGCTATTTAAAGAGGGGGATTGTATTGAAATTAAAATAAAAATGGAAATTAATAGTATCTTGTTTTACAATGGATAATATCCAGAATTTTTCGTTTTCTTTTTTGAAGGGAAGATAGAATTTATGGGGAATAAAGTGAATGGTCTATTTGTTAGAACAACAACACAAGAAGATTTACAACAAATTGTAAAGCTATGTACGACTTACGATCAAGCTATTTACGGTGAAATTGATACAACAGAAGAGGATATTATCAACTCATGGAAAGGTATTGATGTGAGTAAGAGCTCTTATGTAGTTATAAATGAAGATGAAAATGTAATCGGATACGGAATTCTTACTGGAAATGAAAGACAATTTCCTTCTGCCGTATTCATAAATCCTGATTATATCAATCAAGACATTGAATATTCATTATGGTCGAAGCTTGAAGAGCGTGCTACGGAGCTCGTAGAGTATTCACCTAGCTTGGACGGTATGATTGTAACGCAAGCAAATAATAACTATGAGGAAAAAATATTAGAAGAAGCTGGTTTTATTCCAACTCGTATTTGGTGGGGGATGGGAATGGAATTAAAATCAAATGTTCCATCACCATTATGGCCAAAAGATATTACTGTACGACATTACATATCAGGTGTGGACGATGAAAGGTTGCATCAAGCTTTTAATGAAGTCTTTGCAGACCACTGGAATTCGCATCCTTCTACGCTAGAAGAGTTTATGGAACGTACCGAAAGAGAAGGCTTTCATCCTACATTATGGTCACTAGCGATGCATGGAGATGAAGTAGTTGGTTTTATCTTTAGTAAAAAGGGCACTGACAATAAAGCTGAAATTACTCACTTAGGTGTAAGGCATTCTAGGCGTAAACAAGGGTTAGGATTAGCGCTATTACATCATGCATTTGGTCAATTGCAACAAGAAGGAATTACAAAAGTTCATCTACATGTAGATTCTGAGAATATTACAGGCGCACCTCGCGTATACGAAACAGCTGGAATGAAAGTGCAGAGTAAATTTGTTCGCTTTGATAAGGAAGTTTCCATTAGAAAATAAAAAAGAAGTCCAGTGATGAAATGCTGGACTTCTTTGATTTTATATATACACATATATATATGGTTGAAATAAAGTCACGATGTTTATAAAAAAGATGCGATGTTTTTAACAAAGTCGCAATGCTTTATCCCTTTAGGTAATCATATCTAAAGGGGTGTTTTTTTATTCTGGAAGTGAAATTATGTCGCTTGAATACCTGTCTTCCTGTAATCCATCGATTTATTTAATTCCTCATGAAAATGAAGGTTGTAAGTGACGTTACGTCATCTATTATAGTTAGGATATAGAATACAAAGAAAGAGGAATGGTAAATGAAGAAAAGCGACATGAATTGGAAGGAGCAAGACCATTGGGGATTAAAAGAATTTTTATTAATGATGCTACTTGAATTTGTATTTGTTATAGGATGCATAAAATTCTTAGTAAAGCCTATTTATTCTCAGTGGTTTGATAATGAGTTATATTCAGGAACTTTAATAGGGTTAACAATAGCGATTGTTTTAGTTTTAGGTGTATATTTTATCGTTCTTCGTCCAAAGAAGCTTTCTTGGAGTGAAGTAGGAATCAGGTCATTGTCTATGAAGGATTGGAAAATTATTGTTTTACTAACTATTATATTAATGGTTGGTGATGTAATAGTGATGGCACTTACTAGCTTTATTGGGAATACTTATGAGAACAGCAAAACTGAGGCTATGCAGCAAAACGTAAATTTCTTTACAGTTCTTATTGCCTTTATTTCTGCGGCGGTCATTTCACCAATATATGAGGAAATATTTTATCGTGGTTTTTTATATCGATGGTTACGTACACGCTTAGGTATGATAGTGGCCATTTTTCTAAGCTCAGTAATCTTTACAATTATCCACATTCCAACTTATAACGCGATGCCTGTAAACTTCTTGAGTGGTATAGTCTTTGCATGGGCGTATGAACGAACCAATTCAATCTGGGCACCAGTCATCATTCATGGTCTAACTAATGGAATTATGGTGCTGCTGACAACGATGGGATAGTAAAAGTTGTTGTAAGCAGGTGAAGTATCCAATGCTACTTTATACATGCTTTTAAAGCATCCTATTTTCACTTTAGATAGTGAACTATATTCAAAATCAACTATCGGGGAGTTTTAGTTGAGTAAAAATAATCAAACTTTTTTATAAATTACTATACTAATTAATAAGCAAAGAAACCATTTTAATCAAACTTTTTTCAAAATGGTTTCTTTTTATTTATCATAAATTAAGGGTTTATGAGGTGTTTTTAATCAAACTTTATTCCAAACTTACATCAACACATAAGTCGCTGCTTTGCAGAATACATTTTGATCGCTACTTGCTTACTCCTTTTGTTTTAAATATGGCATGTGGTAGGAAAAGGACCTGACCGCTTCTATACGCGGCCAGATGCTCTTGCCCTCCCAAAAGAAAGAGAGTCTGTCGGTTTTTTACTTTTAAAAATAGTAATTAGAATTGTAAACAAAGATAACTTAAAGTTCCGAATTCATAGCTTCGATGAATTACTTTGGGCTTGGCATTACCACTTCCCATTGCAATGAAAAGAGGTACAAAGTGTTCTGCCCTTGGAACAGCTAAACGTGCATGGGGAGCTTCAGCTTCCCAGTTGAATAGGGTGTCTGTACTGTTATTCTGAATTTGATCAATGAGCCATTCATCAAATTCAACAGCCCATGGTTCAGGTGTAGTTTGTTCCCATTTTAACATTCGCAAATTGTGCACGGTAACACCGCTGCCAATAACTAAAATATTTTCTTCTCCAAGTCCTTGAAGAGCTTTTCCAATTTCATATTGTTCTCTTGCAGGAAGGAAAGGGTTTACTGAGATTTGAACAACAGGTATATCAGCTTTTGGATACATACGGTGCAGGAGTGTCCAAGAGCCATGATCTAATCCGCGTGTTGTATCTTTTTGAACCGCAATTCCGCGATTTTTAAATTTTTCTTCTAGCATTGCTGCAATAGATGACGAACCTTTTGCTGCATATTTTATTTCATATAGTTCAGGAGGAAAACCGCCAAAATCATAAATTGTTTCATATGCACTGTCTGAAGAAGAAATAGTTAAAATCTCACTTTCCCAATGAGCTGTAAAAATGACAATTGCTTTTGGTTTGTATGTTTCACCAAGTGTTTGTAAAAAACTCGTATAGTCTGTATCTTCAATGGCTAGCATAGGAGAACCATGTGCTAAAAATAATGATGGCATCATAATTATTACCTCCAATAATTTAATTACTTTATGTAAGTAACTATATAACTTTATGTTTGTTTCGTCAAGAATAAAGTGGCAGAAATAAAAATCTCATGATTTGTAATAAGAAAAGCTTTTACATATAATTTATAGGAAGAAAAATGAATCATAGTTCATTTTGTGGGGGATAGATTCATATTGTTGTGAAATAGATTATAGGCTTGGGGGAGTCAAAATGAATAGACAAGAAGGATTCGTAATGACATCGGATGAATCAGAAATTTATTTACGTCAATGGTTGCCAAAAAATGAACCTCGTGGAATTGTTCAAATTGCACATGGTATGGCAGAACATGTTGGTGCATATACGGAATGTATCGAAGCGTTATTGAAAGCTGGATATGGAGTATATGCTTATGATCATCGCGGACATGGAAAAACCGTACAGCAGGAAGAAGATTATGGTCATTTTGAGCCGAATGTGGGTTGGGATCAAGCTGTTTCTGATGTGATTTTCGTTTCAGAGCTTATTCGTAAGAAGCATACTTGTCCGCTTTTCTTATTAGGACATAGTATGGGTTCTTTCTTATCAAGACGTGCCGTGCAGCTTCGCGGTGAGCTATATAATGGACTTCTTATTTCAGGAACAGGAGGGAATCCAGGATTTTTAGGAGTCATTGGCCATAAAGTGGCAACGATTGAAATGAAGCTTCGCGGAGCAAAAATGAAAAGTCCAATGCTAAACTTCTTATCATTTGGTAATTTTAACTCACACTTTAAGCCAAACCGTACGAAGTTTGATTGGTTGTCTTCAGATACGAAGCAAGTTGATAGATATATAGAAGACTCATTATGTGGATTTATTTGTACAACGAGTTTTTACCGTGAATTATTTAACGGTGTGCTGATGGTGAACAAACTTGAAGCATATAAGAAAACACCAAAAGAACTTCCTATTCATATTTTTTCGGGGGACCGTGATCCAGTTGGAAACATGGGGAAAGGGGTTCAAGAAGTATATGAAATGTATAAAAAATGTGGTGTTAAAGATGTTACCATCCGTTTATATGAGAACGGACGGCATGAAATGTTCCATGAGGTAAACAGACAGGAAGTGTTCCAGGATGTGATTTCTTGGTTAGACGAGCATGTTGTGTAAGAGAGGAACTTACCTAAGCAATTTGCTATGAAAGATATCCTATATTTCAAATAAAGTCGCCTTAACAGAAATGGCGACTTTTGTACTGGAAAATAGTGTGTTATTTTACGCTTTTCACCTCACAAGTAAACCCGTTATTTATATAGGTGGGGTTTCTTTTTTGGAATGGGAATAGAAAATAATATTAAAATTAATATTCAGAAATAAAAGAATTTTATCCTCTGTGTGTATAAAAGAAAAAAGGGAGATGAATCAATGATTGTTAGAAAAGCGCTATTAGAAGAAGCAAACGAGCTAAGTAACCTCGCATTATCCTCAAAAGCAACTTGGAATTATAGTGAAGAATTTATATTAGCGTGTAAGGAAGACTTAACAATTACAGAACAATATATTAAGAATAATTATGTTTATATTTTAGAAGAAAATCAAGAAATGATTGGCTTTTTTTCCTTTCAGAGAAAAGAAGTAGACAGTCTTGATTTTCTATACCTACACCCAACTTACAAAGGGAAAGGCTATGGCAGAATTCTTTGGGAAAGTGTTGTTCAAAAAGCAGTTGAATTAAATATGAAGAGTTTTACGATTGATAGTGATCCAAATGCGAAAGGGTATTACATAAAAATGGGAGCGAAATTAATAGGAGAAACACCTTCTACTGTTTTTAAAAATCGCCTATTGCCACTTTTGCGGTGTGATGTGTAAATTGAGTCAGTCTAATCGGATATTTTGAATTCAGTTAGGAGATGCTAAGTATGATGTATATGGAAATAGAACAGATGAGAGAGGTTTTGTTTCAATCTTGGTCAAAAGAGACAAGTTCAAAATGGACACTAGACAATCCAGCGAAAGGGCAATGTGGTGTAACGGCTTTAGTAGTTCATGATTTATTTGAGGGCGAAATTATGAAGACAAAGGTTTCGGAAGGCTGGCACTTTTACAACTTCATCAATGGTAAAAGATATGATTTTACAGCACCACAATTTTTAGAAGAGATTATATATACGGACATGCCTTCTAATAGAAAAGAAGCATTTGCAGATACAAATGAGATGCAATATGATGCTTTAAAACAAAATGTTCGTATCCATATAAAGGAATAAACCTTGTATTAATTTATCTTTTGACTCTTATCCACAAATAAGTTACTATAACGGTAGTAACTTATTTGAGAAGAATATTTATTTCTAAAAGAGTCGAGAGGGGAAATATTTATGAAAACAGCATATGTAAGCGCTACAATCGTGACTTTGAATGAAAAAAATGAAGTGTTGAAAAATGGATATATCATTGTAGAAGATGATCAAATTATAGAAGTACAATCAGGAGACTTACCGAGCGGAAAAGAAGTGGATCAAATTATTAATCTTCATGGAAAGTGGGTATTGCCAGGTTTGGTGAATGCGCATACGCATGTCTTGATGAGCATTTTACGTGGAATAGGTGACGACATGCTTTTAAAGCCATGGCTTGAAACGAGAATTTGGCCGCTTGAGAGTCAATTTACACCAGAGCTTGCTGTTGCTAGCACAGAGCTTGGTTTATTAGAAATGGTGAAAAGCGGAACAACAACATTTTCTGATATGTTTAATCCAATTGGAGTAGAGCAGGATTCTATTATGGAAGCTGTTCGTAAAAGTGGCATGCGCGCTGCTGTTTCTCGAACATTATTTAGCTTCGGAACGAAAGACGATGAAAAGAAGGCAATTCAGGAAGCAGAGAAGTATGTGAAGCGTTATGCCAATAAGGATGGTATGTTAACAACGATGGTTGCTCCTCATAGTCCGTATGCATGTTCTACGGAAATGTTAGAAGAGTGTGCGCGAATTGCAGTGGAAAATAAGACGATGGTTCATATTCATCTTTCCGAAACAGACCGTGAAGTTCAAGATATTGAAGCGCAATATGGAAAACGTCCAGTAGAGTATGTAGCAGATTGTGGATTGTTCCAGAGACCGACAGTAATTGCTCACGGTGTTGTGCTAAATGATAATGAGCGCATTTTCTTAGCAGAACATGATGTGCGCGTTGCTCATAATCCGATTAGTAATTTAAAATTAGGATCGGGTATTGCAAACGTTCGCGCGATGTTAGAGAGCGGCATAAAAGTCGGAATTGCAACAGATAGTGTTGCTTCTAATAACAATTTAGATATGTTTGAAGAAATGCGCATTGCGACTTTATTGCAAAAAGGTGTTCATAAGGACGCGACAACATTACCTGTTGAAACACTTCTCACATTAGCAACAAAAGTAGGGGCAGAGGTAATCGGGATGAACCAAACAGGTTCATTAGAAGTAGGCAAGTGTGCTGACTTTATTACAATTGATCCATCTAAAAAGCCACATTTACAACCTGCAGAAGAAGTATTATCACATCTTGTATACGCAGCAAGTGGGAAAGATGTTTCAGATGTTGTTATTAATGGAAAACACATTGTTTGGAACGGTGAGTGTAAAACGTTAGATGAAGAACGTATTATTTTTGAAGCGAGCCGTTATAAACAAGGATTGAATATGTAAGTAATAAGAGAACGCTATACTTTCATCAAGTGAAAGGTAGCGTTCTTGTTTATGTTTGAAAAAAATAAAAATTCGGTGGAATGTAACACTTTTAAGATAACTATTCTGTTATAATATAAAACGTTTTATAAATTATTTGAATTAAAGGAGCCGATTTATGAAGCAGCATGAACGATTACTGATAGGAATTATACTTGCCACCTCTTTATTGATTTCAGCTTGTAGCAATAATTCGAGTAAAGCGAAGGGGGAAAGTGAAGAACAAGTATTAAATGTAACGATATCAGAAGAAATTCCGTCCTTAGATACTGCAAAATCCATGAACGGTACATCAGCGCATGTCATGCAAAATATATTTGAAGGATTATATGTACTTGATGAGAAAGATAATCCAGTGCCTGGTGTTGCAAAATCTTTTGAGAAAAGTACAGATGGAAAAACATATATATTTCATTTGCGTAAAGATGCAAAATGGTCGAATGGAGATGCTGTAACAGCGCATGACTTTGTTTATTCATGGCAGCGCACAGTGAAACCGGAAACAGCATCACAATCTGCATACATGTTATTTTATATAAAAAATGCAGAAACAATAAATAAAGGAACGTTATCTGCAGATCAACTAGGTGTAAAAGCTATTGATGATGTTACATTAGAGGTACAGTTAGAGAAACCAATCCCTTACTTCATTCATTTATTGCCACTTCCTATTTATTTACCACAGCACAAATCGTTTGTTGAGGGAAAAGGAAGCAAGTATGGACTAGAACCAGAACATATGATTTACAATGGTCCATTTGTATTATCGGAATGGAAACATGAACAAGAATTTAAGTTGAAGAGAAATGATACATATTGGGATAAAAATAACGTGAAATTAAAAGAAATTAATTTTCATATTGTAAAAGATACAGCGACAGCCGTTAATTTGTATGAAACTAATGGCATCGATCGTACTCCAATTAATTCTTCATTTGTTGATAAATATAAAGGGAAAAGAGATTTTCATACAACGAAAGATTCTGCTATAGCTATGTTGCGTTTTAATCAAAAGAATTCTGTACTGGCAAATATAAAAATACGACAATCACTTTCTATGGCTTTAAATAAAGAGGCAGTAGTAAATCATTTTCTAAACAACGGTGCAACAGCGGCTCAAGGACTTGTACCGGAAGGATATAAAAATGAAAAAGATGGAAAAGATTTTAGAAAAGAAAACGGTGATCTTGCCGTATATAATGTTGAAAAGGCAAAGAATCTTTGGGAAGATGCGAAAAAAGAGCTTGGTGTAGAACATATTACACTTGAATTTTTAACGTTTGAACAGGACCAAGCGAAGCAAACAGCGGAATATATGAAAGAAGAACTTGAAAAGAATTTACAAGGATTAACAATAAAAATAAAACAGCAACCATTTAAACAAAAATTACAACTTGAACAAACAGGGCAGTATGATATGTCGATGGTTGTATGGGGACCTGATTACAAAGATCCTATTAGTTATTTAGAATTATTTACGACAGATAATCCAAATAATAAAATGAGTTATTCTAATCAGCATTATGATGAGCTTATAAATAATGCGAAAAATGATCTTGTATTGGAGGACCAGAAACGCTGGAAAGCTATGCAAGAAGCAGAGAAAATCTTATTAGAAGGTGCTGCTATTGCACCGCTTTACCATACCGGGTCAGCATACGTTCAAAAGGAATATGTAAAAGGTATTGAAAAACATCAATTTGGCGGTGTTTATACGTATAAACATGCTTATATAAATCAAAAAGAGAAATAGATAAATGATTAAGTAGCTAAGAGCTTTAGATAAGCCTTAGCTATTTTTTTTATCAAGTATAGAAATGTAAATTGAAACAATAACCTAAAAACCTTTTTCTTTTTAGGAGGGCGAGGGCATCTGGCCATGCATAGAAGCGGGCAGGGTCATTTCCTGCCACGTGCAAGGATGAAAACAGAGAGAGAAAGCGAGTGTAGGTCCTGTTTTGCTCTGCATAGCAGCGACTTATATGTTGATCAAAATGGATATAGATTGTTTGGAGTTTAGAATATTTAGAAGTTTTTATGTTATGAACATGATACTATGAAATTGTGGGAAATATTTCAAATATAAATAAAAAGAGGATGGAGTATGACACAACAATCTATATTAGTCGTAGACGATGATAAGGATATTGTTCAAATGATTGAAGTGTATTTGCAGCAAGAAGGCTACAAAGTTGTAAAAGCTTATGACGGAAAACAAGCATTACAGTTATTTTTGGAACATGATATTGAACTGGCGATCCTTGATATTATGATGCCGATTATGGATGGAATTGAAGTGTGTAGGAGAATACGAGAGAATGATAATATTCCTGTTATGTTCTTGAGTGCGAAATCAACAGATGTAGATAAAGTCATCGGATTAAGTACAGGGGCAGACGATTATATCGGGAAGCCATTTAGTGTAATTGAACTGATAGCACGAGTAAAAGCGCAGTTAAGAAGATATAGGTATTTAAATCAATCTTCAAAACAAGTGCATGAGAAGAAGATACAAATTAGGGGATTAGAAATAGATGAGGCTTCTAGAAAGGTAATGTTATATGGAGAACATATTAATCTTACAAAGACGGAGTATGAGATTTTATATCTGATGGTAACGCATCTAAACCGCGTATTTACGCTAGAAGAAATTTATGAAAGTGTTTGGCGAGAAACAGCCTATGAAAGCAATAATACTGTGATGGTCCATCTAGCAAGACTAAGAGGGAAGATAGAAGCGAATCCAAGAGAATCAAAATTCATCCAAAACGTATGGGGAGTAGGATATAAAATTGAGAGCTAAATTATTTCAAGGAATAAGAATGAGGTTTTTTTTCATTTTTATATGCAGTATTGTATTAGCGACCTTATGTATTGTATTCTTTCAAAGTGCTATTAGTCATGTATATGGAAATACAGCGGAATTAGAGGAGAAGTATTCTTTTCTATATTTTGTTATTTTTCTTATCTTCATTTCATTCTTTTTCTTTCTATTATCAAAGAATATGATAACAAGATTAGAACAAATTAATCAGAATGTGAAAGAAATTAGCAAGGGAAATTTAGACGTACAGATACAAACAATGAAAAACGATGAAATAGGACAACTTGCAACAAATATTAATAAAATGACAAATAGTTTGAAAAAGTCAATTGAAAAGGAGAAGTTAGCACAAAAGATGAAAAATGAGATGATTAGTAATATTTCTCATGATCTGCGGACGCCAGTAACATCGTTAATTGGTTATGTGGATTTAATAGAACGTAATTTTGATGTAAATAAAGAGAATTGTCAGCAATATGTAAGAGTTGTAAAACGTAAAAGCCGTGAATTGAAAAATCAAGTAGATGATTTACTTGAGTATTGTCATATTAATTATAGAGAAATTCAGTTACATAAAGAAATAGTAGGAGTAAAACAATTAGTGGAACAAGTTATGATTGATTTTATTCCCCAATTAGAAGCAGTACAAATGAAATTTCATATAGAGTGTAATCAAGACTTACAAATAGAAGCTGATATCAGTTTATTAGTAAGATTAATGCAAAATGTAATTAGCAACAGCATTTCGTATGGAAAATCCGGAAAGATCATTGATATACAAATTTTTCAGGAAAATAGAAATGTTAAGATAAACATTAAAAATTACGGGAAGAAAATTTTACAAGAAGATATCCCTTATATATTTGAAAAATTTTATCGGGGAGAAAAGTCACGAAGTGCTCATACTGGTGGAAAAGGAATGGGACTTGCTATTGCTAAGAGCATTGCCAATATACATAAAGGTGATATTACAGTATACAGCGATGACAAGGAAACAATATTTACACTCATTTTGCCGCAATATTCAACGAAACCGTAAGAAAGTTGTAAGTATTTCTTTCAAATGTCGTAATTATTATTTTGTACGATCTTAATATAAGACATTACAAATGGAGGGAATACAATGTGGAAGAAATGGATAATGATCATGTTTATTACAATATTGGCAGTAGGTTGGGGTTCTGTTTATTTAGCTACTGGTATTGTGTCTGCTTTAGCTTGGTGGGGAATGCAAGCTTTTAGTATAGTAGGTTTCATTAGTGTAATAATTACGTTATGTGTAATAGTAGGTAAATTGTTTTCTAGAAGTAAAATACATAAAACAACCGTTACGATGTTTATTCTATCCACAGCAGCTGCTTGGCCAGCATGTTGGTTTGTTGGAATTGGACAAATTGCTTATCCAGTAAATGTTAATTCAGCTACACCGAAAGTAACAATTCGACTTCCGTTTAATGAAACTGTTCGGGTAGGATGGGGAGGAGAGCAACTTCAAACAAATTACCATGCTATCGAACCAAATCAACGCTGGGCGTATGATTTTATTGCTCCGCAAAAAGAAATAACAAATTCACAATTAGAGGATTATGGCATATACGGAGTGGAGGTAATAGCGCCTGCATCAGGAACAGTTATATCTGTGGAAGATTCAGAAGCTGATTTAACACCAGGAAATGATAATTTTAAGTCTATGGTAGGTAACCATATTTATATACGCTTAGATGAGACGGGAACATATCTTGTCCTTGCTCATCTAAAACAGGGATCTGTCAAAGTGGAGGTAGGACAACACATAGAAGAAGGAGCAGTAATTGCTCGTGTTGGCAACTCTGGAAATTCTAGTGAGCCGCATTTACACATTCATCACCAACGGCAAGATCCATCTAAGACGAGTATGTTTCTTTCTGAAGGATTACCGTTATATTTTCGTGATATAGACGGACCATCTATGCCAAAAGGGGGAAATCGTATAGAAGATGGAAGGGATGTACCGACAGGGGAGGTCATTTCACCAAATAAAAAATAATAAATTCATAATTGTATGGTTTGTCCCGCTCCAGTGGCTAGAATGTTCGGTGGCTTCGTTTCTTCCTACGAGGTAAAAAACCCTCTACGTCAGAAGCTCCATCCCCCTCACATTCTGAACGAGCGACTTCCGCTTTTCTTAAGAAGTTAGGTGGGAGATAAACTGCTGGCATGCGCCCGATTGGGAGGGCTAATAATCAGTGGGGGATGAAGAAAACCCACACTGATTAAAGTTTCACTTTATGTGTATTAGCATTATAGGAAAAAGAATCTTCGTCACTGTACAAAGGTTCTTTTTCCTATAGAGTAAAAATTAAAAACATAATTGCTAACAAGAAACAGCAAAAAGAGAAAGGGTTATTTTCTGTTTTTACATAAGTGTAGATTTATTAAACAAAGGAGGTCCTATCAGTTCCTACTGATAGGACCTCCAACCTCTCACTATCTTTTAGAACGTTAGATAAGTGAGTTCGTTATCATTTAAAGAAAACAAATAACTCGTGGCGAGTCGATGAAATGTATAGTAAAAGTAAAGTACTGTACTTCTACCAGGGGTTTTGAAAGAAATACAATTGATTTTTTGTTTAGCAGTTTTTCATAGTGGATAAGAATCCTATGCTAAAACGATAGAAGAATTAGTAGAATTTTATAACAAGAGTATATAAAGGTATTTTTGACACCATTACAGAACAGGCTTCTACTACAACTGACTTGAAGTAAAGGGCATATACATAAGGAATGCTCTAATATATGTATAAACATTTATTTTATCGACACTCTACATAAATGAATACACTATTAAACCTGAAAGGAAAGTTTAACATAAAATGAAACTTGATGGCATCTTTGAAGGTGGAGGAGTCAGAGGCATTGGACATGTTGGTGCTGTTTGTGCATTAGAAGAAGAAGGATATGAATGGACACGTTTAGCAGGAACCTCTGCTGGTGCCATTATTGCTGCATTTCTGGCATGTGGTTACAATGGAAAAGAATTAAAAGAAATCATTGGTAATTTAGATTATACAAAATTTATAAGCAAAACATGGATATATAATATTCCTCTAATTGGAAGAGGATTAAGCCTCTTTCTTCAAAATGGTTTATATAAGAATGATTATGAAGAGGAATGGATAGAATCTTTATTGTTAAAAAAAGGATTTCGTTATTTTAACGATCTAGGTGATGATGGGAAATTAAAGATTATTGTTTCGGACATTAGTAATGGGAAAATGGTAGTAATACCTGACGATTTACCGCAATATGGACTAACACATAAAGATATCACAATAGCTCAAGCAGTAAGGATGAGTGGAACTATCCCTTTCTTCTTTCAACCAGTAAAATTAAAGATTCCTAAATCAAAATATCCTTGTTATATTGTTGACGGTGGAATTCTCAGTAATTTTCCTATATGGATTTTTGATGACCATCCAGAATGGCCTACATTTGGATTTCGCCTAGTAAAAGACGAAATTATTGGAAAACCTATTGAGGATAGCAATCCTATTTCTTTGTATAAAGCTATGTTTAAAACAATGATGCAAGCTCATGATCTTCGGCATCTTACACCTGAAGCTAATGCGCGTACCATCAAAATTCCTACCGGGAAAATTGTAAGTACCAATTTTCATTTAACTCCTAGAGAAAGAGAACAACTTTATTTATTTGGTTATCAAGCTGCTAAAAGTTTTCTTGAAAAATGGGATTTTGAGGAGTATAAGAAGAAATATGTAATGAATCATAACTTTTCAACCTAAAAAGCTTCCACACATTCTTTATTAGCGTACCCAGCTAAGTTGTGTATTGCTTACTGGTATGTTTTCTGCAACTAAAAAAGGGTTCTTCTGTTCTTTTGATGATGATTCAAAAGTTGTATGTATTAAAGAAAAGTTGGAGTGTTACCTGAAATCATTTTCACTCTGAGGTTTTATCAAAATAAACGATTATATTACAAGCTAAAAAATTTCGGTTGTTTCACTAAATATGCTTAAGAACAACTTTTATTAAAATGCAAGGTTTTTTTAGAAATTGTGTAATAAAAATCCAAAATATAATTCCTAACAGGCAACGATAAATAGCGAAAAAAAAGAGAATGCCCTATACATTTAGCTTTGTATAAGGCATTCTCTTTTTTTAACCAACAAATGTTTGATACAACAAAAATATATTTAAAGCGATAATTAATGCGGCAATTACCCATGCAAGAGCTGTTGTAAAGTGATGATTCACAAGACCACCCATAATGCTCTTTTTACTTGTAAAGACAATGAGTGGAATTAATGCAAATGCAATTCCAAATGATAAAACGACTTGACTCATCACGAGGGCGTGAGTTGGATTCACACCTAATGCAATAATAACAAGCGGTGGAACCATTGTAATAAATCGTCGTACATATAAAGGAATGTGCATACGGACGAATCCTTGCATAATAATATCACCGGACATCGTACCGACGGAAGAACTGGATAAACCGGCAGCTAGTAAACCAATTCCAAAAAGAGCTGCTGATACAGGTCCGACTAAATGGCCAAATTCATGAAAAGCGACATCTAAATCTTCGACATGTAGTCCGTTTTTGAAGAATAGGGAAGCTGCTACAATTAACATACTTGCATTAATTGCTCCGGCAATGACCATTGCAATTACAATATCGATAAATTCAAAGCGGAAAATTTGTTTTCGCTCTGCATCTGTTGTTCCTACTACGCGTCGCTGTGTTAAAGCAGAATGTAAATAAATTGCATGTGGCATAACGGTTGCACCTAAAATTCCTGCTGCAAGTAAAATACTATTTACACCTTGAAAATGAGGAACGAAAAGCCCCGATAAAAGAGGACTTAGTTCTGGTTTTGCGTAAAACACTTGGACACCAAAAGCAATAACGACGATAAAGACCATGCCGGTAATGACTGCTTCAAGTGGACGAAATCCTCTGCGTTGAAATTCTAGAATAATGAATGAACCTACTGCTGTAATGAATGCAGCGGGTAGCAGTGGAATATGAAATAATAAATTTAATCCTAAAGCAGCCCCGATAAACTCAGCAAGGTCAGTTGCCATAATGACTAATTCACCTTGTATCCATAAACCGATAGAAACAGGTTTTGGAAAATGCTCCCGAGCAACTTCCGGAAGGTTTTTTCCGGTAGCAATTCCTAATTTGGCTGATAAGGATTGAATTAACACTGCCATTAAATTTGAAATAAGGATTACCCAAAGTAGTAAATAACCGTACTGAGATCCTGCCGCAATATTCGTGGCAAAATTACCTGGATCAATATAAGCAACAGATGCGATAAAAGCGGGTCCTAAAAAAGGTAATAATCGTTTTAGTCCTTTTGTTTCACCGCTTAAAGCTAACTGTGCTGATTGCATCGTCCGATTATTTGGTGGAAGATGTTCACGTTCTTTTGTGTTTTCTGTCATGTTTTGTTTCCCCTTTTGCTTGTTAACTTGATGCAATTTGTTTTATTTTTGTTATTGATTTTATCCCGCATTAACGGGCAGTAAGACCCCCACCTCAAGATTCAGAGAGAAACGAGGAAGATAAGTGGGGGATAACTGCCCGTAAAAGCCCGATTGGTTCAACTAACCATCAGTGGGAGATAAAAAAAACTCTCCACTGATGGAAGTTTCACTTTATTAAATACATAAATTTTATTTCTTTTATTTGAACATAAATTTTTCCTTTGTGCAAATTATATTACATTAGGAAAAAATGGTGCTAGTTTATTCATGCATATAATGATAAATTAAATATTTACAGAGCGTGGAAGGAATAGAGTGTTTTGCCATGATTATTTAAAATATCAGCAATAACGTTTACTGTTTATAGAATAGTTGTGATTGCTTCGCAGAGTATTTTTTTTTTGTTTATCGCTATTAATGGACGTGAAAAAAAGATGGCTCCGGTACAAACCGAAACCATCTTTTTTTATTTTTTTAAATAGATAGTAAAAATAGTCCCGCGGCCTAATTCACTTGTTACAGAAATACTACCGCCGTGCAATTCAACAATTTCTTTTACAATTGCAAGGCCTAAACCAGTTCCGCCTGTTGCACGAGTTCGAGATTTATCAACTCGATAAAACCGTTCGAAAATATGAGATAAATGGTGCTTTGGGATGCCTTCACCTTCTATTGTAATCGTAATATTTCCTTTGTTTTCACCCTTGCGTGTGTTGCTTTGGAATAATGTTTGTACAAATTAATACCAATAACCTTGATAAACGAACAAAAAGAAAAAGCGTGTTTTGAAAAAAATTAATCAAAACACGCTCTTAAAATATTTTAATGTATCACTCTTTTATAAAAAAGTTTTAATCATTAAGGGTATCAAAGATGCTCATAGAACGGACTACAGGCCAAAAGTTCAACTTTTGCAAACAAAAGATGATACTGAAAATGGAGACATAGTAAATTTTAAACAAGTTAGATATACAGCTGAAAAAGATTAGGTTTATAGTTATTTAATTTCAATTTGATGAACAAAAAAACCAATCCATTCGTGAATTGGTTTTTTTAGGGGTATCGTTCCATTGCTATCAAGTTAAGAAATTCGTTATTCCTCAAAAGAAAAATCAGCTTTCCATTGACAACTGACTTTTTTTATCATGCAAAGGAAATACTATATGAAAATAATTGTGTTCCCAAATATAGGAATTGTAGTATGATAGAAAAGAAGAACAAGAAAACGGAGGTAACAATATGATTACGTCGCAATAGATGTTGTAGCAGTATATGCATATATATGAACGATTAAAATTACACCATTTCAAGTGGGGAACATTTTCTTAGCGGGCCGCTTAGTGGACACATACATATAAGGCGGATTGGGGCGTTACATTTATAACGGAGAAGAAAAAAGATGTATTATAATTGGACAAGTTATTTCTGCGGCTGAATGTGGGCTATTTTTCTGTTCCTATTTATAATTAAATACAGTCTATGGCCCGTTTTTACATGTATCTCGGCTACTCTCTTTATAATTAAGAACATAGTAGGAAACAAGGAGGAACGAACCTAATGTTTTTAGCACTTAAAGAATTAAAAAAATCGAAATTACGATACGGATTAATTGGTATAATTATGATATTGTTATCATTTCTTGTACTTATCATATCAGGTTTAGCAAATGGTTTATCTCATGACAGTGCTTCTTCTATTATTGAAATGAAGGCAGACAAATTTATATTATCCGACGATGCCGAGGGTAAATTGTTGCGTTCTCAAATGAAAAAAGAAGATGTTGATAACATATTGGCGCAGGTTGATGAAAAAGATGCAGTTCCAATGTACATGAAAGTGTCAACACTTGAAAAAGAAGGAAGTTCAAAAAAAGTTGATGTTGCTATTTTTTCAAGTAAACCAGATTCATTTATTGCTCCAAAAGTAATTGAAGGGAAACATAACGCTTTAGAAAACAATGAAATCATTGCGGATAAATCTATTAAAGAAAAAGGAGTAAACCTTGGAGACGAACTTGTAGAACCTATTTCTAATAAAGTGTTCAAAGTTGTCGGATTTACAGAAAATCAAATGTTTAGCCATTCACCTGTTGTTCGCATGAATGAAGAGGTATGGGATAGCATTGCAATGCCACATCAAAAAGATTATAACGTAATCGCTTTAAATACGGATAAGGAAATTAAGAATGCAAAAGTTGTGGATAAAAAAGAAGTATTGAAAGGTATTCCAGGTCATAAAGAACAACAAGGGACATTAACGATGATTATTGCGTTTTTAATTGTCATTGCAGCATTATTAATTGGCGTTTTTTTCTATGTCATTACATTACAAAAAACACACCAACTAGGTGTATTAAAAGCAATTGGAACAAAAAATTCATATTTAGTAAAGGCTTTAGTTGTACAAGCTGTATTTTTAACTAGCATTTCCCTTGTAATCAGCATCAGTTTAGTCCTTGCAGTACGGACTGTTTTGCCAGCTGGTATGCCGTTTTTATTAACAGCAACAACAATCGCGCAATTTTCAGGTATTTTTATTGTAATTAGTATATTAGGTACATTGTTCTCTCTATATCATGTATTGAAAATAGATGCATTAGAAGCAATTGGAGGTGGCATGTAATGGTAACGGAAGTGAAATGGGAAAATGCATCATCATTATTAAAGCTCGAACAAGTAAGTAAAGTATATGGAGAAAGAGATACAGAAGTAACAGCTTTACACCCAATTACATTGGATGTAAAGGAAGGAGAATTCATTGGCATTGTTGGTCCATCTGGTTCAGGAAAAAGTACTTTGCTTTCCATTGCAGGTGCACTGCTCTCTCCTTCGAAAGGAAATGTTTATATTTCTGATCAAAACATAACGAAATTATCACAAAAAGAGATGACAGATATTCGCTTAAGAAAAATCGGATTTATATTCCAATTCGCAAACCTCGTACCTTTCTTAACGGTGAAGGAACAACTTCTGTATATCGCTAAATTAAAGGGAAAAGATAAAAAAGAAGCTGGTAAATTTGCAAAAAAATTACTGGAAACATTTGGATTATCAAACCGAATAAATCATTATCCAAATCAACTTTCAGGTGGGGAAAAACAACGTGTAGCTATTGCTCGTGCGTTCATGAATAACCCAGACTTAATCTTAGCTGATGAACCTACTGCTAGCCTTGATTCAAAACGTGGAAGAGAAGTCGTTGAATTAATGAAACAAGAAGTGAAGAAAAATAAAAAAGCAGCGATTATGATTACACACGATGAAAAAATGCTTGATGTATGTGATCGAATTTTAACACTTCGTGATGGAAAACTACTATGAGAAAACGAAGTGTACAATAATAGTGAAGTGACCCCATAATGTTAGACATAGGTTATTTCGTTAGGTAGCTGATAAGGTCTGAGTCGGTGTTGTACCTGACTCAGGTCTTTTAGGTTTGCCTTAATCCGTTTGTATTTATAAGTAAGCGTCAAATATTCCCCACCTGCCATTTATAAATAATCCATAAGATAATCTCCTTACATACTACATGTGGAGGTTTTTTTTGATGATAATTTGTGTTGTATCCCCTTTTTCTACAACTTTTTCAATCTTAATGTTACTATTCTTATGTTCATTACCAATTGCTAATGCAAAGGTTTTTCCACAACCTTCAAACCCTGGATATGTATCATATCCTTTGAGTTATGAAACTATTTTTGAAGATTCTTGAAAAATGTTTATTGGTAAATAATATATTGCTGTGATCTAGTTTTACACGTATATCAGCTGACCCCCAATTAGCAGCAACCTATATAAATCCAACTTGAATTTCTAACACACAAGTCGCCGCCATGCTGAACAAAAAATAATCTGCTACTTTCTTTCTCTCTCTTTGTTTGAACTTCTCACGTGGCAGAAGAAGGCCCTGACCGTTTCTACGCATGGCCAGACGCTCTCGACCATCTAAAAAGAAAAGGGGTTTATGTCAGGCTTTTAATTTAGATTTATATATATGTCGGAAAATTAAAATGGATCGTATGTATTAAATGTAAAATAGGTTTTATGTATATGCATACATGAAACAAAAGGAACTCTTTAAATGAACTGTACCCCAATTGTTAGACGTAACTAATAATTGGGGTACAGTATTTTATTTTTTAACAGCATGAAGATAATGAATGGTTTCAAAAGCTGATATTAACGAAGTTAAATTGCCTTATCTTTTTTCAAGCAAACACACTCCTTTATTCTTAGGGCAAAAAAATAGGATTCCCCTGGCCAGGAGAATCCTATTATATAATTTAAAAATACAAAATTAAATTATTGCATAAATAAATTAACTCCCGTTAGCAAAATAAGAACCATATCTAAGAAGGAGAAAACTTGCTAACCATAAAAAAATTGCAATTTGAGATATTATATAAATTGCAGATTCAAAGAAGGAAAGTTTTCTTTCTCGCCTTATTTTTTTGAACTGTCGAACATAAAAAAATGAACATAATAGTAGTATTGCTATTGATATTTTATATATGTTTTCCAAGAGGCTAATCAAAAGAATCATCTCCTTACATTGATGGTATGAACCTTCTTATTTAAGTATTCTGCCCTTTTCTTTACTATTGCAACTTTTAAACTATTGAGAATGCTTTATAAAAAAATCTATATGTTGTTCAAAAAAATTTCCAAAATATACTTATAACCAGTTGCCTTTTATACCCCCTACCCGTATAATGTATACAAAGATTGATAATGACAATACATGAGGTGATAGCAATGGATCATTGTGAAGGAAATCATATAGATCAAAAAATGGTTCCTCGAACAGAAGAGGAAATTCAAAGTGTGATGAAACGTTTGAAGCGTATTGAAGGGCAAGTACGTGGTGTACAAAAGATGGTAGAAGATAACCGTTACTGTGTTGATATTTTAATTCAAATTTCAGCGATTAACGCAGCGTTAAATAAGGTAGGTTTTTCTTTATTGGAGCGCCATACAAAGCATTGCGTTGCAAAGGCAATTCATGAGGGGAATGGGGAAGAATCGATTCAAGAATTAATGAATGTAATTAAGCAGTTTTCAAAATAGGAGGGAGTAAAATGGAGAATCAAAAACATGTTACGCTTGGAGTAACAGGAATGACATGTGCCGCTTGTGCTACTCGTATTGAAAAAGTGCTAAATAAAATGGATGGGGTAGAAGCTAACGTCAACTTAGCAATGGAAAAAGCAAGTATTAAATATGACCCGTCTCAGCAAGAAATTTCGAATATAAAAGAGAGAATTGAGAAGTTAGGGTATAGTGTATCAGCAGAAAAAGTTACCCTTGATATTGAAGGGATGACATGTGCCGCTTGTGCTACTCGAATTGAAAAAGTATTAAGTAAAATGGAAGGTGTTTCGCATGCCACTGTTAATTTAGCTACGAATAGCGCCATTGTAGAATATAATGAAGGTTTAGTTTCTACAGAAAGTATTTTAGAAAAAATAAAGAAAATTGGATATAAAGGGCAAATACGTAACGAAAATACAGAGCGTTCGGAAAGAAAACAAGAAATGATTAAGGAAAAAAAGCGTCAACTTATTATTTCGATTCTTTTGTCCTTGCCTTTACTTTATACAATGCTTGGACATATGCCATTTGATACCGGATTACCAATGCCGCATATTCTTATGAATCCATGGTTTCAAATTTTATTAGCAACACCAGTTCAGTTTTATATTGGGGGACACTTCTATGTAGGAGCTTATCGTGCTCTTCGAAATAAAAGTGCCAATATGGACGTGTTAATCGCCTTAGGAACATCAGCAGCTTATTTCTACAGTCTATATGAAACATTGAAAACAGTAGGGAATCCTGAATATGTTCCTGATCTATATTTTGAAACAAGTGCAGTGTTAATTACGTTAATTTTGGTCGGGAAGTATTTTGAAACAATGGCAAAAGGACGGACAACGGAAGCGATTTCTAAATTACTTAGTTTACAGGCGAAAGATGCGCTTGTTGTGCGGAATGGTCAAGAAGTAAGAGTATCGCTTGAAGATGTCGTGATTGGAGATAGGATTATTGTAAAGCCAGGGGAGAAAATACCCGTAGATGGTATTGTAATTTCGGGGGTATCTTCTGTCGATGAATCTATGATTACTGGAGAGTCTATTCCGGTAGATAAAAAAGAAGGAGATTCAGTCATCGGCGCGACTATTAATGCAAACGGATTGCTGACGATTCAAGCTGAAAAAGTTGGAAAAGACACAGCATTGGCCGGCATTATTAAAATTGTTGAAGAAGCACAAGGTTCTAAAGCACCAATTCAACGGTTAGCAGATAGTATTTCGGGTATTTTTGTTCCGATCGTTGTCGCAATTGCTTTCATAGCTTTCTTAGTATGGTATTTCTTTATCACACCGGGAGATTTGTCAAAAGCATTGGAAGTAGGAATTGCGATTTTAGTAATCGCCTGTCCGTGTGCATTAGGGCTTGCTACACCAACTTCGATTATGGTTGGTACAGGAAAAGGAGCAGAAAAAGGGATTCTTTTTAAAGGAGGTGAATATCTAGAAGGAACACATAAAGTAAATGCAGTCTTATTAGATAAAACAGGAACTGTAACGAAAGGGAAACCAGAAGTTACAGACGTGTTACAATTTCAAGAAGGCATGGTCCATTATGCGATTTCGGCTGAAAGTGCCTCCGAGCATCCATTAGCGCATGCAATTGTTGAGTATGGAAAACAGCATGAGATAGAATTAAAAGAACTGCAGCATTTTTCAGCAATTCCGGGTCATGGCATTGAAGCAAACATTGAAGGCAAGAAGGTTCTTGTAGGTACACGCAAGTTGATGAATGAACAATTAGTAGAAATCTCACAACATGAAGAAATGATGAAAGAACTAGAGCTTCAAGGTAAAACAGCGATGCTTGTCGCAATTGATGGAGAACTTGCTGGAATAATCGCTGTGGCTGATACAGTAAAAGAAAGTTCAAAGACCGCAATTCAAACACTTAAACAAATGGGAATTGAAGTATACATGGTAACGGGTGATAATAAACGTACCGCTGAAGCAATTGCAAAGCAAGTTGGTATTGACCATGTATTTGCGGAAGTATTACCAGAAGATAAAGCTAAAATTGTAGAGGATTTACAAAAACAAGGAAAGTATGTCGCGATGGTGGGTGACGGTATTAATGATGCCCCGGCTCTTGCGAAATCTAATATTGGTATGGCGATTGGAACGGGTGCAGATGTCGCAATTGAAACTGCAGATGTTACTTTAGTTGGTGGTGATTTATCACATATACCAAAAGCAATTGAGTTAAGTCGTCAGACAATGAAAAATATTCGTCAAAACTTGTTTTGGGCTTTATTCTATAACGCAATCGGTATTCCAGTGGCAGCATGCGGGTTACTAGAGCCTTGGGTAGCCGGAGCAGCGATGGCATTTAGCTCTGTATCTGTTGTGACGAACGCACTTCGTTTGAAACGCGTTAAAATATAAATGAATGAAATGGAGGAATGTAATATGACTATTACATTAAACGTACAAGGAATGACTTGTAATCATTGCAAAATGGCAGTAACAAATGTACTTTCAGAGTTAGCAGGGGTACAACATGTAGAAGTACACTTGCAAGAAGGAACTGTAAACGTAGAATATGATGAAGCAAAAGTAAATGTGGAACAAATGAAAGAAGCTATTGAAGATCAAGGATATGACGTACAGTAAATAGGGATATTCAATTATTCTCAATAAACAGAAAAGGTCACTTCATTAAAAGTGGCCTTTTCTGCTGTTAAAGTATAATTAATAATGATAATAAATGGTATCGTTAAATTTGATAGGCAGCGAATAGGCTTAATCCGTTACAGGAATAATTGTGTGTTGTCTACAAATAAAATTGAATTTACTAGAATAATAAAACGTGATAATTTTGCTGTAGACGGTGATGTAAAGTATATAAGTCGCTGCTATGTAAACAAAAAGTGACTCGCACTCGTTTTCACGCTTCGTTTTACCACCGTACGTGGCAGGAAAAGGACTTGATCGTTTCTATGCATGGCCAGATCCTCTCGCCTACTTTAAAAAGAAATGGTTTTATGTCTGTTTTTCAACTTGTATGTATATAGTTAAAAACAAAGAAATGGAGAGTTAATCATATGAACAAAGTAGAAATTCATATTTTAGGTGGGTTTTTAGGGAGCGGGAAATCAACGCTGCTTCAAAATCTATTATTAGCGGAAAAGAAGAAAAATCGAAAAGTTGCAGTACTAATGAATGAAATAGGTGAATACTCCGTAGATACAGATATTGTAGGACGAGAAAATGTTTTAAGAGAACTTTTAAAAGGTTGTATTTGCTGCACGATGAAAGATGAATTAGAAATTCAGCTACATTCCTTATATCAAGAGGAGAGACCGGATGTAGTTTATATAGAAACAACTGGAGTTGCTCATCCGATTGAGGTATTAGACGCTTGTCTCTCACCTATTTTAGCTCCCTATATTGAGGTGAAGTCAATTATTGTTGTATTAGATGCAATCAGGTGGTTAAACCTTGAAACATTAAGTAAAAGCGTACAACAACTTTTAAACGAACAAATGAAGTATGGAAGTCATATTCTTATCAATAAATCAGATTTGCTTAAGGGTGAAGATAAGAAACGGATTGTTGAGGAAGTAGCGTTAATAAATAGACATGCAAAATTATACGAAACACAGTATTGTAATATATCCTTAGAGGATTTCGAAGGGGTAAAGCTAGCAAGTAATCAAAATCATGAAAAGTTACATGTAAAACAGCATTTACATATTCAAACTATGACCTATTCATTTATAAAATCAATTGATCAGGACAATTTGTACGAGTGGCTTTCTAATCTACCTGAGGGAATTTATCGTATAAAAGGGTTTGTGAAATTTCATGGTGATAAATACCCAACCTTGCTGCAATACTCATTTGGTGTGCCATCTTTATTGGAACAGGATTTTGGTTTCCCTACAAACCTTGTAATTATTGGAGAGAATTTAGATAAGACGAAACTGAAGAAAGAGCTAGAGAGTTTGGAACAAGTTGAGTTGTAAGGTTTATGTACGAGTGTTTTCAGAAGAATATTTTAATAGAGAGGGAATGACTAATTTTTTGGTCATTCCTTTTTTATTTAAGATATAACTTTTTCTTAGTAAATATTTATCAATGAACTGGAAGGTATTTGGGAAAAGTTAGAGAAGTTAGAGATACTTCAAGAAATTTGATTTCATGGTAGCAGTTGATAAATGTCATTATTACGAGTGTTTCGCTTCAGTGTATTCAATTCTCTAGGAAGGTAAATGATAGGGGGGGAATTATGATGTTAGTGAAAAAACGTAAGTGGCTAAAGATGGTGTGTACAGGTTGTATACTTGGTTCACTGCTTGTGTCAGCTGGGTGCTCTGGCAAGAAAGCAAGTACAAATAATGAGGAAACAGTTAAGGTAGGTGTTCTTGCCTCGTTAACTGGACCGCTTGAATCGTATGGAAAGCAAACAGTAAATGGATTTGAACTTGGCTTGGATTATGCAACAGGTGGAACAGGAAAAGTAGAAGGGAAAAAGATTAAGTTTGTTGTAGAAGATACGGAAACAAAAGCAGATGTGGCTGTTAAGAAGGCTACGAAACTATTAGAAGAAGATAAAGTAGATTTTTTAGTAGGTTCATCTAGTTCAAGTGATACGTTAGCAGTTTTACCATTGGCTGAAGAATATGAAAAAATAATGGTTGTTGAGCCAGCTGTAGCTGATAGTATTACGGGAAAGAACTGGAATAAATATATTTTTAGAACAGGACGAAATTCATCTCAAGATGCAATTGCTGGTGCAGCATCAATTGCTAAGAAAGATGTAAAGATTGCGACGCTAGCACAAGACAATGCATTCGGAAGAGAAGGGATTGCGGCATTTAAAGATGCAGCAAAGAAGTTAGGCGCAAACATTGTAAATGAGCAATATGCTGATGCGAACTCTACTGATTTTACGGCAAATATTCAAAATATTATAAGCTCAAAACCAGATTATTTATTTATTGTTTGGGCAGGTTCAAATTCCCCATGGAAGCAATTAAAAGATATGAATGTGGAGCAGCAAGGCATTAAAATTTCAACGGGTGCACCTGATATTTCAGCGTTAAAAACGATGGATGTGTTAGTTGGCATGCAAGGATTTTCAGTGTATTATCATACGCTTCCAAAAAATAAAGTAAATGATTGGTTAGTAGAAGAACATAAAAAACGATTTCATGGTGCTGTTCCAGACTTGTTTACAGCTGGTGGGATGTCAGCTGCTATTTCAATCGTTGAGGCCTTAAAGAAAACAAAAGGTGATACTGATGTCGATACGCTCATTAAGAAAATGGAAGGAATGGAATTTGAAACACCAAAAGGTATAATGAAATTCCGTGCGAAAGATCATCAAGCTTTGCAAACGCTTTATTCGATTACATTGAAAAAACAAGATGGGATCGATTATCCGGTTCCAGTTTTAGAGCGGGAATTAAAAATGACAGAAACAGAACCGCCAATTCGTAATAAATAATCAGAATAATTAGAAAAAAATCAGAGATATACAAATTATCTAGTAGAGTCAATTGATTATAAAGGAATGGATAGCTTCTTATCTTGTGTAAGATTTAGAGGAAAAGAAGAAATATGGGAGATAATAGCTAGTATATCTCTGAGTGATGAATGAAACATCCACTGAGGGTTTTTTATGTCATTTTTTCAATTTGTATTTATATATACAGGAATCCTTTGTGAGGAGGACATAATGTGGAGAAATTGTTAGAGACTCGCAATCTTTATGTTTCGTTTGGAGAACATCATGTTATTAAAGATGTAAATTTGGTGATATCAAAAGGAAAGTTTATTTCCATTATCGGGCCAAATGGAGCAGGAAAAACCACCCTTTTTAATTTGTTAAGTGGTCAACTTTCTCCGACAAAAGGAGAGATTTATTTTAAGGAACGTGACATTACAAAACTATCGATTCCAGATCGAACAAGTCTTGGTATGGGACGTTCTTTTCAGCTTACAAACATTTTTCCAGAATTAACGGTTCTTGAAAATGTTCGGCTCGGTGTACAGTCTTATGCGAAAGATTATTATCGTTTCTTCCCGCGGCCTTCTCGATATAAGCAGCAACAAGAAGAAGCACGCCATTTACTTGAGGCTGTGTTGCTGAATGAAAAGGAAGAAGTACTTGCAAAAGATTTAGCTCATGGAGAAAAGAGAAAATTGGAACTTGCAATGCTTTTAGCACTAAAAACTGATCTGTTGTTGTTAGATGAACCGACAGCTGGTATTTCTATTGAAGAAGTTCCCGCTATTCTACAAGTGATTGAAAATATAAAAAATGATCGTAAAAAAACGATTGTATTAATTGAGCACAAAATGGATATGGTTCTTCGTTTATCTGATCATCTCGTTGTGTTATTTCAGGGAGAGTTATTAGCTGAAGGATTACCAGAAGAGATTATGAAGGATGAACGTGTGCAGACTGCCTATTTAGGGGGATTATACAGTGACACTATTAAAAGTGGATAATATCGAAACATATTTAGATCAGTTTCATATTTTACAAGGTGTTTCTTTTGGAGTAGAGGAAGGGACAATTACAGTTTTATTTGGAAGAAATGGAGCAGGGAAAACGACAACGCTGCGCTCTATAATGGGATTTCATACAATTTCTAACGGAGCTGTTTATTTTGGCGGTGAGAAAGTAAACGGGCTATCAACACATATGGTTTCGCGAAAAGGTATGGGGTATGTACCGGAAAATCAAGGGATATTTTACGACTTAACGGTTGAAGAAACATTTGCTCTTGCTCAAACGAAAAAAAATGAAGAAACAGATGAAAAAGTGGAATGGATGCTGGATCTTTTTCCAGACTTAAAACAATTTTGGCAGAAAAAGAGTGGGTTATTAAGTGGAGGACAAAAGCAAATGCTCGCTATCGCAAGAGCCTACATTAATGGCGAAGGACTACTGCTTATTGATGAGCCTAGTAAAGGTTTGTCACCAATCATGATCGAGAAGTTGATGATCTCAATTTTGAAAATGAAGGAAAAAACAACTGTTTTACTTGTCGAACAAAACTTTATGATGGCCAGTCAAATTGGTGATTATTTTTACATTATGGATAATGGGAAAATTGTGCATAATGGTCCGATGAGTGAGCTGAAGGAAAATAAGGAAACGTGTCATAAATATTTAGGGATTTCTTAACCTTTATCCCGCATTAATGGACAGTAAGACCCCACCTCAAGATTTTGAGAAGCGCGAAGAAGATAGGTGGGGGATAACTGTCCGTAAAAGCCCGATTCGTTCAACTAACCATCAGTGGGGGATGAAGAAAACCCCCACTGATGGAAGTTTCACTTTATATGGGAGAGGTGAAAAACGTGGATGTGTTAGTTAATTTATTTGTAAATGGTGTTTCGACAGGTGTACTTATTTTTTTATTAGCATCTGGCTTAACACTTATTTTCGGTTTAATGGACGTTCTTAATTTCGCTCATGGCGGGCTATTTGCATGGGGCGCCTTTACTGGGGTGTGGTTGTTTCAAGTAACAGGTAGTTTCATGTTTGCATTACTTGGTGCGATTGTAGTTGGTATGTTCCTTGGCTTGATATTAGAAAGATTTCTCATTCGTCCTGTTTATGGAAATCATGTTCGTCAGCTGCTCGTTACACTTGGTGGCATGCTCGTGTTGAGTGAGTGTATAAAAGTATTTTGGGGACCAAATCCGATAGGAGCTAAATTACCGAATTGGTTACAAGGAAGTTTTACATTTGATGGAATCATATTAATCAAGTATCGCTTATTTGTTATTGTAATCGGTTTATTGGTTTACATCGGATTTGTATTGTTACTTCGGAAAACGAAAATTGGGCTTATGATTCGTGCGGGTGTAATGGATAAAGAGATGGTTCAAGCGCTTGGAATTAATGTGAAGGCCATCTTTTCTTTCGTATTTTTATTAGGAGCTGGAATGGCGGCGTTAGGTGGGTTTCTTCTCGCGCCATATTCGGGCGTTATTTTTGCCGAAATGGGGATGCAGTATGCTATTTTAGCTTTTATCGTTGTAATCATTGGTGGATTAGGTAGTGTACAAGGCTCGGTAATCGCATCCTTAATCGTTGGATTAGCAGGAGCTTTTACAGCGTATTATGTCCCTGATTTATCGCTTGCGATAAACATGTTGATGCTGTTAGTCGTCTTATTAGTTAAGCCGACAGGAATTGTTGGTGAAAAGGGGTGAGATTGTTATGAACACATTATCTAATCGAATTAGTTTGTATTTTGGGGGTGCAGTTCTTTTCTTTTTTATCATATTTCCTTTTTTAAACGATTCAAGGAGTATGTTAATCTTGTTTACACAAATTTTCATCTTCGCAATATTCGCGATGAGCTTTGATATTCTATTAGGTTATACGGGAATTGTTTCATTTGGACATTGTATGTTCTTTGGAATTGGCGCTTATTGTGTCGCACTCTTATTCGATCGACAAGAGGCATCGATATCAAGTTTTTTAATAGGGATTATAGTAGCAGTCACTTTATCAGCGGTTATTAGTTATATAATTGGTATGCTTTCCTTACGATTAAAAAGTCATTTTTATGCGATGCTAACACTTGCAATTTCTCAATTATTCTTTGTGCTCGCTGAAAAGTGGAGAACCGTCACGCATGGGGGAGATGGTTTTACATTCCGTGTACCTGATATATTTCGAGATCGCTTCACATTTTACTATATTACATTAATAAGTTTAGTGATTATTTTTTTATTACTACAATTGTTTACGAAATCTTCAATTGGAAAAGTATTGAAAGCGATTTCGCAAAATGAACAACGTGTGGAAGCACTTGGTTATAAAATTCTTCACTATAAAGTAATTGCGAGTGTTGTAGCTGGAATTGTAGCATCTGTGAGCGGCGCCTTATTTGTTATTACACTTCGCTTTGTAAATACGACCGTTTTCTCAATTGACATGACATTGAATGCCTTATTAATGACAACAATTGGTGGCATTGGGACATTAGTAGGGGGGATAATAGGGGCAGGAATCATTGAATCGTTGAAATACTATTTGTCAGAGCTTGCTGCGCAGTATCCAATCTTTGAACGATGGACAATTTTTCTTGGTTTATTGTATATCATTGTCTTATTAGGGCTTCCAACAGGTATGTTAGGTACAGTTAGGAAACTGGTGAACTGGAAACGACATAAGAAAAAAATAAAGAAGCAAATCGAGCATGGTGCTTAATATAATTAAAAATGTAATTAGACATTTGGACACGGTGTTAATAATTAAAGAACCAATATGAATAACTTACAAACGCATCTAGGGAATTCGAAGAACTCATCTTCTAACGTGTTCTTAAATTTACTCTAATAATAGAGGAGCGTATAAAAATGAACTATTTTGCTATTTTGTTTACACAAGGAGAAAATTGGGAGAAAGGAAAACACATTTGGGAACAGGATTTAGAAGAACATAAAGTATATTGGACCCAGCACAGAAAGGAAAAGGTGATAGCTGGAGGTCCGTTCATGGATGATACAGGAGGTCTGATTATCGTGGAAGTGGAGAGTCTTGAAGAAGCTAAAGAGTTAGCGAGTTATGATCCTGCTGTTTCTAATAAGATATTTCATGCCAATGTTCACCCATGGCGTCTAGTTTCAAAGAAATTTTAGTAATGTAGTAGAAACATGCAATTGTATTCTTAATGGTGCAGTTGCATGTTTTTTATTTTGAATTTAACATATTTAAACTAAAATAATGAAGTGACATAAAAGCGCGGTTTTGGATTTTTGTAGTGATAAGAGGTATATTTATTTCTAACTTTAGATAGTCGAATTTTACAACATGAAATGTTATGATGCCATTAAGATAGAATAAGTTTGGAAGGGGTATAGAAATAACGAATATGGATAAAGAAAAACAACAATTGAGCGTTGAAGTTGCAAGGTTATATTACCAGTCCGATTATAGTCAACAAGAAATTGCTAATAAATTGAATATCTCCAGACCAACCATTTCAAGACTGTTAAAATATGCGAAAGAAAAAGGGTTTGTTCAAATTCATATAGCGGATCCATTTGCTGATTTAGATAATGTAGGTAACCTACTTAAAGAAAAATATAATTTATTAGAAGCGCATGTCGTATTTTCCCCTGTACCAGAGTACACGGCCATTACGGAGTATATTAGTAAGTATGCTGCTGAGTATATGGAGAAGACAGTTACAAATGGTGATATTGTTGGTGTGAGCTGGGGGACGACTATGTATGAAGTTTCTAGAAAAATTATTCCTCAGCATGTGAAGGGGGTGGAAGTTGTCCAATTAAAAGGAGGCATTAGCCATTCAAGTGTAAATACGTATGCGAATGAAACAATAACCTTATTTGCAGATGCCTTCCAAACAACTCCAAGAAACCTCCCACTTCCAGTAATATTTGATAATGCAGTTACAAAGGAATTAGTAGAGCAAGATAGACATATTCATCATATTATTGAGATGGGAAAACAAGCTAATATAGCTATTTTTACTGTCGGAACTGTTAGGGACGAGGCTTTATTATTCCGATTAGGCTACTTAAATCAAAATGAGATGAACATATTAAAAGCAAAAGCAGTTGGTGACATTTGTTCACGTTTCTTTGATGGAAATGGGAATATTTGTAGTGAAGAAATAAATAAACGTACAATTGGCATTGATTTAGAGGAACTGCGCTTAAAAGAGCGTTCAATTCTAGTTGCAGGAGGGGCTAGAAAAGTAAAGGCAATCGACGGTGCGTTAAGAGGCGGATATGCGAATGTGCTAATTATTGATCAACATACCGCAAAAGAATTGTTGCATTATCAAAAAGATTAGGAACAAGAGATCTCTCAAAAATTCATTTGAGAGATCTTTTTTTTAGAGTTATGAACAAAATTTCAAAAGTATGTTTACATTTGTTCAAACAAGAGTTAGAATGAAGGTGTTAAAAGATATAAGGAGTGAAGAACATGAACATTGCAAAATTAATTGATCATACAATCTTGAAACCGGATACGACGAAAGAAGATGTTTTAAAAGTTTTAGAAGAAGCAAAGAAATATAATTTCGCTTCTGTTTGTATTAATCCTACATGGGTGAAATTAGCAGCTGAAGAATTAGCAGGACATGATGTAGATGTTTGCACAGTAATTGGTTTCCCTTTAGGTGCGAATACAACTGAAACAAAAGTATTTGAAACAAAAGATGTAATTGCAAAAGGTGCAACTGAAGTAGACATGGTAATCAATGTCGGTGCTTTAAAAGATGGAGATAATGAATTCGTGGAAAAGGATATTTATGAAGTTGTGCAAGCTGCAAAAGGAAAAGCACTTGTAAAAGTTATTATTGAAACTTGCTTATTAACAGATGAAGAAAAAGTTCGTGCATGTGAATTAGCTGTAAAAGCTGGTGCTGATTTTGTAAAAACTTCAACTGGATTCTCAACTGGCGGAGCAACTGCGGAAGATATTGCATTAATGCGCAAAACTGTTGGGGAAAACGTTGGTGTAAAAGCATCTGGTGGAGTTCGTACAAGAGAAGATGCAGAAAAAATGGTGGAAGCTGGTGCTTCTAGAATTGGAGCAAGTGCTAGTGTTGCAATTGTGCTAAATGACACAAATGGCGGTACAGGTAATTATTAATCGATAAACAGTTGCAAGTAATAGATACACAGATTGTTGAAAAAGCATAGTGTATCTATTGCTGTAACTTTAATAAAACAAAATATGTAAGCGGATACGAAAAGGAGGGAGAATGTTATGAAGTACATAATTGGTATTCTAGGTCTCATTATTATTTTAGGTATCGCATGGCTTGCTAGTAATAATCGAAGTAAAGTGAAATTCCGTCCTATTGTAACGATGATTGTTCTGCAGTTTATTTTAGGGTTTTTGCTATTAAATACAAGTGCAGGGAACATCCTAATAAGCGGTATCGCAGACGGATTTGGACAATTGTTAAAGTACGCTGCTGATGGTGTCAATTTTGTATTTGGCGGTTTAGTAAATAAAAATGAGTTTTCATTCTTTTTAGGTGTATTAATGCCAATTGTATTTATCTCAGCTTTAATTGGTATTTTACAACATATTAAGGTATTGCCATTCATTGTGAAATACATAGGTCTCGTTTTAAGTAAAGTAAATGGAATGGGAAAGCTTGAATCATATAACGCTGTAGCTTCAGCGATTTTAGGACAATCAGAGGTATTCATTTCTGTTAAGAAACAGTTAGGCTTATTGAGTGAAAGAAGATTATATACTCTATGTGCGTCTGCGATGTCAACGGTGTCTATGTCTATAGTGGGATCATATATGGTGTTATTAAAACCGGAGTATGTTGTAACCGCTTTAGTGCTGAACTTGTTTGGCGGATTTATTATTGCTTCTATTATTAATCCTTATGAGGTTACTGAGGAAGAAGACATTTTAGAAGTACAAGAAGAAGAGAAAAAAACCTTTTTTGAAGTGTTAGGGGAATATATAATAGATGGTTTTAAAGTTGCGATTACAGTAGCTGCTATGCTAATTGGATTCGTTGCTTTAATCACTTTCATTAATGCTATTTTTAAAGGAGCAATCGGAATCTCATTCCAAGAAATTCTTGGATATGTATTTGCCCCATTTGCTTTTATTGTAGGGATTCCATGGCATGAAGCTGTTGACGCTGGTAGTATTATGGCAACAAAACTTGTATCGAATGAATTTGTAGCAATGACAAATTTAGCTCAAGGAAATTTTCATTTTACAGGAAGAACAACTGCTATCTTGTCAGTATTTCTTGTTTCGTTTGCAAACTTTTCTTCTATCGGCATTATCGCTGGGGCTGTTAAAAGTTTACATGAAAAACAAGGAAATGTTGTCGCAAGATTTGGTTTGAAATTACTGTTCGGGGCAACACTAGTAAGCTTTTTATCAGCGGCTATTGTTGGCTTAATATATTAAGAGTTTAACAGGATTTATTTTTAATAATTAAAAATAAAAAGGATTGGTGATCAAGATGAGAATGGTAGATATCATTGCGAAAAAACGTGACGGTAAAGAACTAACAACAGAAGAAATTCAATTTTTTATTAAAGGATATACAGATGGAACAATTCCTGATTATCAAGTGAGTGCACTGGCGATGGCTATCTTTTTCCAAGATATGTCTGACCGTGAACGTGCAGATTTAACAATGGCAATGGTTGAATCTGGAGAAACGATTGATTTATCAGAGATTGAAGGGGTTAAAGTAGATAAACATTCAACTGGCGGTGTTGGTGATACAACAACATTAGTTTTAGGGCCGTTAGTGGCAGCTTTAGATGTACCTGTTGCGAAAATGTCTGGGCGCGGTTTAGGACATACAGGTGGAACAATTGATAAATTAGAAGCAGTAGAAGGTTTCCATGTTGAAATTACGAAAGAACAATTCATTGACATCGTAAACCGTGATAAAGTTGCAGTTATTGGACAAACTGGAAATTTAACACCTGCTGATAAAAAAATATATGCTTTGCGTGATGTGACAGGAACGGTAAACTCAATTCCATTAATCGCAAGTTCTATTATGAGTAAAAAAATCGCAGCTGGTGCTGATGCAATTGTCCTTGATGTAAAAACAGGTGCCGGTGCATTTATGAAAACAGAAGAAGATGCAATTGAATTAGCTCATGCAATGGTGCGAATCGGAAACAATGTTGGTCGTCAAACAATGGCTGTTATCTCTGATATGTCACAACCTCTTGGCTTTGCAATTGGTAATGCGCTTGAAGTGAAAGAAGCAATTGATACATTAAAAGGAGAAGGGCCAGCAGATTTAACAGAATTGGTACTAGTATTAGGAAGTCAAATGGTTGTACTTGCTAAAAAAGCAAATACGTTAGAAGAAGCACGTGAAATGTTGAAAGAAGTCATGAAAAATGGAAAAGCAATTGAAAAGTTCAAACAATTCTTAAGTAATCAAGGCGGAGACAGTTCGATTGTTGATCAGCCAGAAAAATTACCACAAGCGAAATATGTAATTGATGTTCCAGCTAGAACTTCAGGTGTTGTATCTAACATTGTTGCAGACGAATTTGGTATTGCTGCGATGCTTCTAGGTGCAGGGCGAGCAACAAAAGAAGATGAAATTGACTTAGCTGTTGGCTTAATGTTACGTAAAAAAGTTGGTGACGCTGTAAAAGAAGGGGAGCCATTAGTTACGATTTATGCAAATCGTGAAGATGTTGAAGAGGTAAAAGCGAAAATCTATGAAAATATTTCTATTTCAGAAAAAGCTGAAGCTCCAAAATTAATCCATACTGTTATCACTGATTAATACTAAATAGAATCGCATTTACTTTGAGGAGGAAATGATATGGATAAACAAAAATATATTGAAGAAGCTACAAAGATGTTATCAAAAGCTTATATTCCGTATTCAAAGTTCCCTGTTGGAGCGGCACTCGTTACGAAAGATGGTAAAATTTATACAGGTTGTAACATAGAAAATGCATCTTATGGTTTATGTAATTGTGCCGAGAGAACAGCGATATTTAAAGCAGTGTCAGAAGGAGAACGTGATTTCAGTTATTTGGTGATCACAGGTAATACGGATGGACCTATTTCACCATGCGGAGCTTGCAGACAAGTTATTGCAGAATTTTGTGATCCGCAAATGCCAGTATTATTGACGAATCAAAAAGGCGATGAAAAAGAAGTAACAGTTGAACAATTGTTGCCAGGTGCATTTTCGATAGATGATTTAAAATAAGTATTGTATGATTTGAAAATTATAAACGAAATTTTTTTCTAATTAAACTATACCTCGAGTCGTGGACGCTTAAAAGTCTATGGTTCGGGGTTTTTGTATTTTCATAGCTTCGCTTTATTTTGTATTAACGGGTTATCAAAATGGTGAGGCATTCTTCATAATAAACTAGTTCCTTTAGTGGTAAGTTTATATATTCATTGCTTTCAAAATAATAATATAAATAATTATTCTGTGAAAAAATAGATTATTACAGTGTAAATTACGCCCTATTTTTATGCAATTTTACATACCCAAATATAGGGAACCTTTATACAGAATAGTATTTTGTTATATCAAAAACATTTTTATGGAAATAAAAACCTTTATTAAATTATAATAACTATAATTTTAATAGAAATATCAAATGAAAATTAATAACTCTCATAATAAATAGGTTTACAACATTTTTATTAATATAATTATTATTAAATTTTATTATCTTAATATTAAATAACAATTTGGTGATAAACAAAATTTTATGATTTACTTGGTAAAAACATAATGTTTTAATAAGGGCATAAGATCGTTACAGTGTATGAGAGACAAAATCAAGTTTAACTTCGACGTGTCTTTTATGTAACTTCTTAGGGAATAAGTTTATAGTAGGGCATTATGTACAAGTATTTATAATCTGTAATCAGATTCCCACAATTAACATCTTTGTAACAATCTATAACGATAAAAAGTTTTAAGACTAGTTTTCATAGAAATAAAAATGAAACATTTAAAAATTAGTCTAACTCTTTTATCAAAAAACACCAATTGATAGGAGGAATTACTATGAAAAAAACGTTAGTAGCAGGGTTATTAGCTACAGCAGTATCTACCAGTTGTTTCGTGCCTGTAAATACTTTCGCAGAAAGTAAGACAACTTATTTACAACCAAGTAGTATACTTGGACCTGCTATGGATAGGTTATCAAATTCGATTACGACATTAGGATCACAGACGCCATTAATTCAAGGATATGGGCTAATCATATTACAGCAACCAGACCTTGATGTAAATACTATATATGGAATAACAACTGATCAAGGTACTGTAAGAAACCATGTTCGAGACTACCTGGATGTAAATAACCACAAATTATTCGTTGTAAATCAAGACATACAGAGTTTCGAAATGAGATTTACAAATTATTACAATAAATTAGTTGAACTAGCTGGAAAAATGAATGAAGATTCGGAAGCAAAGGCATTATTTGTACGTATTTTTAATTTACTTCAAGGTGACGTGCAAAGAATTCAGTATAATATGAAAATAACTTCAGAAGACTTAAACTATTCTAAAAACGAATTGGTTGAAGATAGTAATAATTTTTCTAGTAAAGTTAGCAGAGCGTTTGAATCTTATAAGGGTTCAAACGGAGACATTGAAAAATTCAGAACGGAAATTGGACACCTTAATGCAGACATTCAAGAAGATTTTGAAAAACTTCTAGCTCTACCAAAAGAAAATCTAGACGGCTCTTTAAATATTACAAAGTCGATTATTAATATTTTGAAAGATGGAGTTAAGGATAAAACTGTAGACGTGTCTAATTTGGAAGCAGTTTATAACCAATATGGACAACTTACAAATGATAAAGTAACAGAACTGAATAAAGCTATTGCTCAGAAGCAACAGAAACTAATTCAATTGGTACAAAATTTAGCGAATATTGAAGTGCAAGCAACTCAAATGACACTTATTGAGCAGCAATTAAATAACCTTACAAGAACAGTTAAAAAGCAAACTCAGAGTTTTGACAATCTAGTAAGTAGTTGGGACACCTTTAATAACATAGTGACTGAAACGGGGACAAGTCTTAATACTGATGCGAAAATAGATTCTAATTCATTACAAGCACGATTAAAAGAACTCAAACAGTTTACGGATGAATTGAAAAAACAAACAACGGAATATCAAGAGAGTGTTACAAAAATAAAAGTAACAGGATGAAATTTGTAGAATGAAGAACTATAATTCTTAACAATATCATATGAGGAGAGAAAAATGTGATGAAAAAACCTTATAAAGTAATGGCTTTATCTACATTAATAGCAACAATCGTAGCGGGTGGCATTATGCCATCATATGCCTCGGCAGAGGAACCAGCACCTATTTATGCAAATCAAGACCTTAAATACCCTAGTTATTACCTTGGACCAACAGGGCTTGATCATGCGATGAAGGACACTAAATCCAATATGTTGGTAATGGACCTGTATGCTTTAACTATTCTTAAACAAGCAGATATTAATTTGGATGGTTTACCTTCAGTTGGCGATAAGTTAAAAACAGACATTAAAGCCAACCAAAATCTTACTAGAGAAAATGCAACATACTGGTTAAATAATTTGAAATCAGGGATAGTTACGACGAATCAAAATATTATCAGTTATGATACAAAATTCCAAAATTATTCTCGTTATTTATTACAATATAAAAATGATCCAGTCAAACTAACAGCTTTGCTTACAAAGTTGAATGGTGAAGTTTCACAGAATAAAGATCAAGTGACCAAATTAGTGGAGGATTTAAAAAGCTTTCGCGGCAAATTAGAAAAAGATACACAAAATTTAAAAGGGAATGCTGAAGAAATCGTAAATATTTTAACTGGTCAAGAAGCTGGAATTCCACTGTTTCAGAAACAAATCGAAACAAATAAAGCAGTAATCGATGAGAATAACAAAATTTATATTGCATCGTCGGTTGCAACTGCTGCTGGTGCATATTTAGTTCTTTCACCTTTTGCGCCCTTTGGTGCACCTATATTAGGAGGCGGGATATACGGAGTAGTTTCATCGCAGCAGCAGATAATCAAGGCACAAGAAGAAATTATAACGCTAACACAAAATATTTCAATGGCGCAACTACAGTCAGCTAGGTTAACGATAGTGCAAAGTGATATTAAAAATTTAACAGATACAATTGATAAAGCTATTGTTTCTCTTGAAAATATAAAGACTGCGTGGGATGGAATGGGAACAAAATATGACGCATTGATTAAGAGTGCTAAAGCTGTTGACCCAGAATTCCTTGCTATGGATATAACAGCAGATCTGGATACAGCGAAGGATCATTGGGAGCAGATTAGAAAGTATGCTGAAAATATTCAAAGTAGTGAGATTTCTTTCTTGAAATAATAATATTACTTCAAGAAATTGCCGAAGTAATGAAAAATATAATATACTGAGTTTCCTTTTTGAAGAACATATAATGTGAGTCTCCTGTTCAAGTTTGAGCAGGAGACTTCCTATATAGTTATGAAACTTAATAAAGATTATAGAATAAGAAAGTATGAGAACCTCTATTTTAATATGTTGTTTTATTTGCAATAATCATAATTCATTTGAAGTAAAGAATAGAAGCTTATGAATTTAATAAAATATGTGATGCATGTGAAAGAGTAGGTGAAAAAGATGAATAAGAATTTATATAAGAAAATTATTTTGTCAACAATCATTACGGGAATGGCAGCGAGTAATGTAATTCCACTTCATACTTTGGCAGCAGAACAAACTGTGTCCCAACAGCAAGAAAGTTTGAAGAACTATTCCCTTGGTCCTGGTGAATTTAAAGAAGTAATGGGAAAAATGGTGGCAAATATCCTTACAATGGATTCATATGCCAATACAATCAGTAATCAACAGCTGACAGATTTAAGTAAAATAAGTTCTATAAATGGTGATTTACAAGCAAACATGATTAAGCATCAACGGGATGCAATAGAGAATGCCGATTTTTGGTTCATGTATTTTAAAACTCGTATTATGTACACGCATCAGAATATTGTAAGTTATAATGATACGTTTCAAGCAAGTTATAAGCTTTTACTAACTGCTATAGAGCAAAAAGATACAGAGAAATTAAAATATGAACTAGAAAATTTGTACAATAGTATTTTGTATAATAGTCAAAAATTAGATGTACTGTTAGAAAAACTGAAAAATTTTCAAGGTGAAATAGCAGAAAATACAAGAAATTTCAAAGAAGATTTCAATCAATTGGAGAATATTCTAGAAAGTACGAACGCTGGTATTCCGCTTCTACAACAACGAATTGAGAATTGTAATAATACAATTAAAGAAAACTATGATAAACGTGGTGGCTATATAGCTTTATCTGTATTTATGCCTCCGATTGGTATACCATTGATTGTCACTACTGACAAGAATATCGCATCTGCACAACAAGAAATAGAACAATTAAAGTCCAGAATTTCTGGAGCAGAGGCAGAAGTAGTTATTTTGACTGATGCCAAAAATAAAACGGAACATATGGCTGCAACAGTTGGTACAGCTGTTACTGCTCTTGAAAATATAAAGACTCAGTGGGATGTAATCGGGGTCAAATATAAATCATTGCTTAAAAGTGTTGACCAAATTAGCCCAGACCTGCTTGCTCTTATGATAACAGCAGATCTGGATACAGCGAAGGATAATTGGCAAGACCTTAAAAATTATGCGGATAAATTATATGAAGGTGCTAAGATTGTACAAGGAGAATAGATTATAAAAGTAGACCCACCAGAAGAACGAATTATACAAATGGCACCGGATTGCACCTGAATACATGTAAATAATATTAAAAACATACAACCTTGTATTTGTTGGTAAGGTTGTATGTTTTTTTATAGAGATGTATTTCAATATCCAAATCTATTTGTAAAAACATAAACTTATTTAAATTTATATATGTAAATTATGGTAATGCAGAATAAAACATGATTTGTTTTCTCCTTATTTCTGTAGAAAGAGTATAATAAAATGGAAGAAGTAGACATTATAGGGGATTGCTTTGTATTGGTGTAGAAATACAATTAACATCCCATTTCAATTTTGTATTAAGTATAAATGATAAAAGAAGAGACGGTGATACGATGACGAAGAAAGAAAGAATAGAAACAGGATGGAACTTTGATAACAGTTATGCCCGTCTACCGAAATCGTTTTTTTCGGGTCTCAGTCCAACGCCTGTTCGCTCACCGAAATTGATTATTCTCAATCATTCGTTGGCAACATCATTGGGATTGAATGCCGAGGATCTTGAAAGTGACGAAGGGGTAGCAGTACTGGCAGGAAACCAGATTCCCGAAGGTGCGTTTCCTCTTGCTCAAGCATATGCAGGTCATCAATTTGGTCATTTTAACAGGTTAGGGGACGGTAGAGCTTTACTACTTGGTGAGCAGATTACTCCTTTAGATGAAAGATTTGATATCCATCTGAAAGGTTCTGGTCGAACGCCATACTCCCGCAGGGGAGATGGACGAGCAGCATTAGGACCAATGTTACGCGAATATATTATTAGCGAAGCAATGCATGCGCTTGGAATTGCTACTACCCGCAGTCTGGCAGTAGTGACAACTGGTGAGTCAATCATTCGTGAAACGGAACTGCCTGGTGCAATTCTCGTTCGTGTGGCTGCAAGTCATCTGCGCGTTGGCACTTTTCAGTATGCTGCTCAGTGGGTGACTATTGAAGAACTCCAAATGTTAGCTGACTATACACTAGATCGACATTATCCAGGCGGTGATGTAGCTGAAAATCGCTATCTTTTCTTGCTTGAGGAAGTAATTAAGCGTCAAGCTTCCTTGATTGCGAAATGGCAACTAGTTGGTTTTATTCACGGAGTAATGAATACTGATAATATGACTATAAGCGGAGAAACAATTGATTACGGTCCTTGCGCCTTCATGGATACTTATGATCCAGAAACAGTATTCAGTTCCATTGATATTCAAGGTCGCTATGCTTATGGAAACCAGCCATATATTGGCGGATGGAATCTTGCAAGGTTAGCTGAATCTTTATTACCGCTATTGCATAGTGATTATGCAAAATCAATGGAAATGGCTCAAAATGCAATTTTAAATTTTAATAAGTTATATCAATCAAACTGGCTTGCTGGAATGAGAGCGAAATTAGGGATATTTAACGAAGAAGTACAGGATCAAGCCCTTATTGAAGATCTTCTTGCTATCATGCAGAAGTATCGTGCGGACTATACAAATACCTTCCGTGCGTTAACTTTTGATAAGCTCGGGGACATGGCTTTGTTTGAGACTACAGAGTTTGCAGAGTGGCATGTAAGATGGCAGGAAAGACTAGGTAGACAAGAAGAATCGAAAGCTTCCTCACATTTATTGATGCGAAAAAGCAATCCTGCGATAATCCCTCGGAACCACAGGGTAGAAGAAGCATTAGAAGCTGCAGCGGAGCATGGGGATTATAGTGTGATGGATCGTCTTCTTAATGTTCTTTCAAATCCTTACGCGCACTCCACTGAACAGGAGGAGTATGCGGCGCTACCTGAACCTTCAGCCTGTCCTTACCAAACATATTGTGGTACATGATAGAAGTATTAGGGGTACTGATTTCTACAATATAGTTTATGATTTGTACAAAAAATGCTACTTCATTAGTTGAGGTAGCGTTTTTTAGGTTATCATTTCTTCCTTTTTAGTAGAAATCATATCTCGTATTAAGCAAGCCGATACTTTAAAATACCCAATTGTTGATTTTAAATAAAGTCGCGAAGCTTTACCCTTTTGGATACTTTTGTCTGAAGGGGTGTTTTTATGACTAAAAGAAAAAGAACATCTGAATAAAGTGAAACTTCCATCAGTGGAGGTTTTCGTCATCCTCCACTGATGGTTAGCTGAACCAATCGGGCTCTTATGGGCAGTTATCCCCCACCTATCTTCTTTGCTTTCTCTGAATCTTGAGGTGGGGGTCTTACTGCCCTAAAGTAGCGGGATGAAAGATGGATTAAGGAATTATTGAGTGACATAAAGTTGTTCCGTTAAAGGGCCAGATTGTTGAATAATTATTATTGGAAGCTCATGTGGGCAATGCACAATAATAAGAATCATGTTATAATTTAATTTGGTATAAAAACCCTTATTTCTTATAGGAGAGTGCAAATCATGATTATTAAGTTCATCCGTTTCCGTTAATTTCAGGTACATTTCATTTATGCCCATTCATTTTTTGATAAAATGAGTAGGTTTATTTGAGTGTGCCTCATTCAAATTTACCAAATTCGAATGAAATGGGGAACAAATCATGAGTGAAAAGATATTTGAAATTAACGGAATTAATATATGTACAGAGAGTTTTGGAAATCCATCTAAACCAGCAGTCTTATTGATAAATGGAGCTACGAATTCAATGGTTTATTGGGACAAAGAATTCTGTCAAAAATTAGCCGATACAGGAAGGTATGTTATTCGATATGATAATCGAGATGTAGGACGCTCCATAACTTATGAGCCTGGGACTTCAAATTATACAGTAGTAGACATGGCTAATGATGCTACAGGGGTTATAGATGCCTACAATATTAATCAAGCCCACATTGTCGGAATGTCATTGGGTGGTATGATTGCTCAAGTTGTTGCATTTCATAATCCTCAGAGAGTTTTAAGCATGACTTTAATTTCATCAAGTCTTTTTGGTTCCGATGATAACGACCGAGGATTACCAGAAATGGATGAGAGCTTACTAGCTTATCATGCCAAGGGGGCTACATTAGATTGGTCAGATGAAGAATCAATTATTAACTACTTGGTTGAAGGTGCAAAAATGCTCTGTGGTTCACATCATACCTTTGATGAAAAAAGAGCTCGTGAACTAACAACACAAGATTTTAAACGAGCAAATAATTTACTCAGTATGTTTAATCACGCAACACTTGTAGGCAATGATTATTATGAAGGTAAAATTAAAGAAATAAAGGTTCCATCATTGGTGATTCATGGTACAGAAGATACAATCCTTCCCTATGAGCATGGTTTAGCACTTGCCAAAGAACTTCCAAATGCATCGTTACTAACTCTTGAAGGGACTGGGCATGAAATTCACTTTGATGATTGGGATAAAATAATTAACGCTATTTCAAGCCATACGTCAGTCAAGTAAGTTCACGTAGCATAACAAACTTCATAACAGAAAATTCAAGAAGGGTTACATATTCGATTGGTTCCGATTGTAACCCTTCTTTTAATTAAAAAATGCTTTGGAATTTCCAAGTGCACGATAGTCTTTGAGTGAAGAAGTATGACCATTTCATTTTATTAATTTTATATTTTTATTATTCAATAATCGGACGCAATTCTGTAGTCAGAATTGTGCTCGATCTTTATGTATTGGCCACTATATTGAATAAGAGCTGAAAGGCTGGATTAGGTTCGCATTTATGGAATGGAAGTATGAAAAACTGTAAAAACAATACATTTTGTTAAGGATTATAGTACATAAAACTAATAGCTTCCGAATATACTAATAAAATATTTTGGAGGTGGGTTTTATGGATAAAAAAGACTTTCAAAAAATTTATAATGAATACTTACAACAAGGGGAAGACCAAGCTCAATTGGAAGCAGTTGAGGAAGTCGATTCAGGAGTAGAACAAATTGTTGCAGTTCGTAAAAATGATGAGGATGATATTATTGCTTTTAAAACAAGTAGTGGAAGAGAATTAGATTATATTACTGCTCTTGATGAAGCAAAATCAGGGAAGTTAGCTCATGTGGACGTATTTCATAAGTATGGCAGGGATATTATACGTAGTGAACCTGATGGTATTAAAGAAAATAACTTAGATAACTTACCTTCTTTTTAAACGGGTAAACCTAAAGAAGAGAATGTTAATTTGGATATTCTCTTCTTTACTTTACTAATTTAGTGTGATCTTCGTAAACTTGCTGTAAGAAAACCATCAGTTATTCAATTATAGGATGCGATTGTGGAGTAACACAGGAAGAAAATAATCAAACTTTTTTAAAAAACCGAAATATAAACCTGCTGAAAAAGCATCCATTTTGATCAAACTTTTTTCAAAATGGATGCTTTTTATTTACCATAGAATACGGGTTAACACAATATTTTTAATCAAACTTTATTTTAAAGCTACACCAATGTCAAACTTGTTTTCCTGAAATCAATCATTTTTGTCCTTACCTCTACCTCGGGAATTATTCATATTAATTCTCAATAACGATGTAACATAGAGAAAAAAGTAGGGTGTTAGGTGTACTATGTAATTAGATGATTTCTGCTTTTAATTTTTCTGGAATGATAATGAAATAACCATTTTCATCAATAGCAATCAAATTTCTTCTTTTTAACTGATTAATTGTGCGACTAATCGTTTCTCTTGATGTGCCAATCATATTGGCGAGTTCCCGGTTCGTAAACTGGGACGTTAATGTATATTTGTTATTCATTTTTACACCATTTGACTTACATAAACGGAGTAATAACATAATAATTTGTTCGTAAGTATCGTGAAGGATTTGTTCTTCTAATCTGTTCTGAAGATCCACAATTTTTTCTCCAAGAACCTTAAACATTTTAATACATAATTCAGGATGCTGAATCAAAATTTTCTCGAAATCAGCGATTGGAGTAACGATCAATTGTGCAGTCTCAAGTATTTCAGCATGTGCTGGGAAGGTACCTTTTTGGAAAAAGCCAGCGTGAGGAAACATTTCTCCAGCTTGAAGCACAGAAACAATTTGTTCTTTTCCAGCTGCATCTGTTTTTTGAATTTTCACTTTGCCAGAGTGGATAAAAAACACGCGGTCAAGTATGTCGCCCTGCATAAATACAAATGATTTTGCCTTATACATTCGTAATTGTGAAATATCTACAATAGGCTGAAGTTCTTCTTCTGAAAGTTCTTTAAAGAGAGGAACCTCCTGTAAATGTTTTTTTATCATTTTTGCTTTCATATATACAACTCCTTAATAATTCTAGACAAATTTCTATATTTAACTTATACCAATTTTTTAATTATAGCAGTGAAAAAAGTCATATTAATGATAAAATGAATCGTTTTTCAACTTTACAGGAGGAAGAGAAAAACTGATCTTAGAGAAGATAAAGTGAAACTTTCATCAGTAATAGAAAAATACATAAGAAATAGAACATGAGCAAATAGTGCTTATGTTCTATTTTTTACGTATAAGCGGTTTCTATTTAAGAAATTTTTTGTTTGTTCAAGCTCAAAAATGTTGGTTTTGGGCCTTAATTTGATATCTATTGATTTACTTTTTTGTACTTAAGCCTTCGCAATTGCACGAGGGAATAAAATATTATTTTCTAAATGAATGTGCTGGAATAAATCGGATTCAAGAACCGCAAGTCGTTGATAGACAAGGCGATACGTACCGCAAGCTCCTTCTGGAGGAGTAAAATCATTCGTAATATTACGAAGTTCTTTCAAAATATCACCAGCATGACTATGTTCACTTTCCAGTAGTTCTACCACTTTGCGTAATTTCGTATAATTTTCATCAGTTGGATTTTGCTCAAATGCTAAAATCAACGGAAAATCTTCTGTTTCTTCTTTAATTATATGCTGTTCTAATTCTGTTTTTAGTTCATGGAATAGCTTGTGAATTTTAGCTAAATGAGGCTGTGCTGATCCATGAACGCGTAATACTTTTGTCACATATGGACTTAACTGTGGCAATTCTTCGTTTAAATAGCGATGATGTTTATTCACAATATAGTCAATTAATTCACTATAAGAGGCGATTGTCCAGTCAATTTTTGCTTCATTTAATACTTTTGTTTCATAATAAAGAGTATTTAAGTTTGTTATAACCTCTTCTACCGATAAATTTCTCTCACGAATTGCATCGATAAGTGGTCTGTTACCTCCACAACAAAAATCTATTCTATATGATTTGAAAAGGTCACTTGCTTTTGGGAATTTCGTAACAATATCACCAATCACAGAAGTCTCAGTAAATACATGTTCCATATGAATGCCTCCATAAAGTTTAAATTTTGTATCTAGATTAAAAATAGCAATAAATTTAAGTTTATGTAGTGATATATCTCACTGATAACCTGTGAAATTCACCATACGTTGTTTGTATAATAACGGTAAGATTCCTCCATTAGGAAGTGAGTTAATAATTTGAAATAACCTGTGCTGAACAATCAATTATATAGAAAAGACTGTAAATAACGATATTGTGATAGAGCGTTATGGCACTAATGTTTCTGAAATAATTGACGGAAAATTATAACAATAATACAATTAAATAAACTAGATAGTCAGCTTAAAGGGAATTTATAGAACTTAAGGGGGATTGTTATGAAGCAACCATTTTTTACTCGAAATCGAAAAAGATTAGTGGAAACATTGCCGGATGAATCTGTTACCATTCTATTTGCTGGGCAGGCACCTTATAAATCAGCCGATGACCATTATAAATTTGTGCCAAACCGAAACTTCTATTATATGACCGGTATTGATGAACCGAATCTTATTTTTGTGTTAAAAAAGGTAGGCGATACAGTAGAAGAAACGCTTTTCATCGAAAAAGCGGATCCAATTCTTGAAAAATGGGTAGGCAAAACGGTTTCAAAAGAAGAAGCACAAACCATTTCTGGTATAAAAACGATTGTATACTTAGAAAGTTTCGAATCATCAATAGCACGAACGTTTTTTACAGAACATGTGAAACACGTATATTTAGATTTGGAACGCCGAGAGTGGGCAGGGACAGAGACACGGATGTTAGCATTTGCTAAGCATGTAAGAGAACATTATCCACACCTTTCAATCGGTAACGTTTATCCAAATATTTGTGAATTACGAGTATTTAAAACTGAGGAAGAGATTGAAAAGATAAAGGAAGCAATTATGGTTACAAAAGAGGGCATTTATAATGTGCTCAAACATGCCAAAGAGGGTATGATGGAATATGAATTAGAAGCTCATTTTGATTTTACGCTAAAGTCATCTGGTATTAAACATCATGCATTCAATACGATTTTGGCAAGTGGCAAAAATGCAACCGTGCTGCATTATGAGGACAATGATTCTAAAATTAATAAAGGTGACTTAGTGCTGCTTGATCTTGGCGCTCAGAAGGATTATTACAATGCTGATATCAGCTATACGTTCCCAGTGAACGGAACATTTTCGAATCGCCAAAAACAGATTTACAATATTGTGCTAAAGGCATTGAGGGAAACAATTGAGCTTGTGAAACCGGGATTACAATTCTCTGCATTAAATGAGCATACGAAAAAGGTGCTTGCAGAAGAGTGTAAGAAAATTGGTTTAATCCAAGAAAACTCGGAACTCTCCAACTATTATTATCATGGAGTGAGCCATTTCCTCGGTTTGGATACTCATGATGTAGGTTCGTACAAAGACAGAGTACTCGAGGCAGGCATGGTTATTACAGTGGAACCGGGCTTGTATATTGAAGAAGAGGCGATTGGAATTCGTATCGAAGATGATATCCTTGTTACCGAAGAAGGATATGAAAACCTGTCAAAAGACATAATCAGAACGGTTGAAGAGATTGAGGATTTCATGGGAGTACACAATCCAAATGTGAAGGATAGACAGATTGTTGCAAAATAAGAAGAAACGAAGGCGCCTAATTTGTGGCGTCTTTTTCATATTGTTTTAGAATTTTAAGTAATATGTTATATAATGAGTTCCTATTGTGAAGGTGTTAAAATTAAGCGTATAATATTAGGAGTCTATAGTAGAGTATACAAAATTGTAGGTTATCCCTTTATGTGGAAATTTGTGAAGGCTGTAAAGCGTTTATATGAAAATTGAAGAGATATTATAGAAGCTATACTGGAATTTAGATAGGGAGTTTTAAAATGAAATTAATACTAGCTGAAAAACCAGATCAGGGTGCCAAACTGGCAGCACCTTTTTCACATAAAAAAAGAAATGGATATATTGAAATTGCTCCAAATGATGTGTTTCCTAAAGGAGCATTTTTAAGCTGGGCAGTTGGACATTTATGTGAATTGGTTCCACCTGAGGAATATGATCCAAAGTGGAAAAAGTGGAGTTTAAATACTTTACCCATTATTCCAGAAAAATTTAATCATAGAGTTACAAAATCAAAATGGAAGCAATTTAACATAGTCAAGGAATTAGTACATCATAATGAAGTTAATGAAATTATAATAGCGGGAGACGCCGAAAGAGAAGGGGAAGCTATTATTAGGTTAACGTTGATGTTGTGTAGAAATAATAAACCGATGAAGCGTTTGTGGATATCTTCATTGACTCAAAATGCAGTTACAAATGGATTTAGAAATTTGTTAGATGAAAAAGAGACTCGAAATCTTTACTATGAAGCGTATAGTCGTTCCTGTGCAGATTGGCTGGTTGGCATGAATGCTTCTCGTGCATATACACTTTTACTGCAACAAAAAGGTATTTCAGATGTGTTTTCAACAGGGCGAGTTCAAACACCGACGCTTGCTTTAATTGTTAAACGCGAAAAGGAAATTGAGAACTTTAAGTCTGAACCTTTTTGGGAGGTTAATGCCACATTTAATATGGATGATAAAGTCTATATGGGTAAATGGCATAAAGATAATGACTCGAGAATAAAAGAAGCAGCGATGGCTCATAAAATTGCACAATTTTGTAAAGGAAAAGATGCTGAAGTTCATGAGCTTGAAAAGGAAAGAAAGGAATTTCAGCCACCATTTTTATTTAATCTCTCTTCGCTACAAGCTGAGGCCAATAAACGCTTTAAATATTCACCACAACAAACGTTAGATATTGCTCAAAAGTTGTATATCAAAGGAATTATTTCTTATCCTCGTTCGGATTCAAGTTTTGTGACCAAAGAAGAAGCATCAATGTTTCCAGATATTCTACAGAAAATAAGTAATATTGAGGCATATAGTTCATTCTTTCCATTACCTTTTTCTTCAGTTATGGAAAATAAACGTTACGTAAATGAGAAAAAAGTAACAGATCATTACGCTATCATTCCAACTGAACAAGTAACGGATCCTTCAAGATTATCTGGAGAAGAACAAAAAATATATGATTTAGTTATTAGACGATTACTTGCTGCACACTACGATAAAGCAATTTTTGATTATACAACAGTTAATACATTAGTTGACGGTAGAGCAACGTTTATATCTAAGGGGAAAGAAGAAATTCAATCTGGTTGGCGTAAGGTGATTTTTGGTAATAAGAAAGAAAAAAATAAAGATGAGGACGAACAAGATTTGCCTTCGTTAGAAAAGGGAGAACAAGGGGTAGTTCAAGAAATAACGGTAAAAGAGGGGAAAACACAACCACCTAAGCGATATACAGAAGGACAACTTATTACGTTAATGAAAACGGCCGGTAAATATTTAGATAATGAAGAGTTAACTAAGGTGCTAAATAAGACGGAGGGTCTAGGAACAGAAGCAACTCGAGCTGGTATTATAGGTGTTTTAAAAGATCGTAAATATATTGAGGTTAAGAAGAACCAAGTATCAGCCACCGACAAGGGGAAACTTTTAATAGATGCCATTGGTGATAGTATTTTAGCTTCGCCAGAGATGACAGCCAAATGGGAACAAAGATTAGATGAAATTGGAGATGGAATTGCATCTCCAAGTGTGTTTATGGAACAAACAAAGAAACTTACACTAAAACTTATTGATGATGCAAAAGAACAAAGCGGAGGATGGGATTTTCAACAATTTGATCTTACAAAATTCCAAGGTAAACCAGGTTCTAAAAAGAAATCATCAATGGGTACAAAAGTTGGGAAATGTAAAAAGTGTGATGGAGATGTAGTTGATAAGTCCACTTTTTATGGATGCTCGAATTATTCTACAACAAAGTGTGATTTTACAATTTCGAAAAAGATATTAGGAAAGACAATCTCACAAAAGAATATGAAGAAGTTATTGAATAGTGAACAGACGGATTTAATTAAAGGGTTTAAGAAAAATGATAAGGCATTTGATGCAAAGTTAGAGTGGAAAGATGAGAAGATAAACTTTGTGTTTGAGAAATAAATATGTCAAAAAAGAAAAAAGTTCTTTACTAAGCAATAAAGTTCTTTACTAGGCAAAAATACAAAAAAGCATGACAATTTTATGCATGCTTTTTTATTGTGATATAAAAAGGGATTTAAGAGAATCTTGAAGAAATAATAATGGTTAGAGTTTTGTTATGAATTAGTTATTGTTATTAGTAGGCTTAACTTTAAACCACAATTTGAAAGAGTATACAAGTTATGAATTTAAACGTTTTTTTGAATATATTTGTATGTAAAATAAAAAAATGCATCAATAAATAAAGGAGTTGTTGTAATGATTAAAAAATTTAGAATCTCTAAACAAAGTGACCTAACTGGATTCTCATCTTTTAAGTGTTCATTTTGTAGGGAAGAATTTAAATTAAGGGCTGATGAAGTACAAGAAGACGATGTTATTGAATTATTTTGTCCTAGTTGTGGCATTCCTAGTCCAATTTCTACATACTGCACTGAGGATATTAAGGAAAATGCAATGATATTAGCAGAGAATGAAATGGCACAAGCAGTAAATGATCTATTCAAAGGATTAGAAAAGTCTTTTAAAGGAAGTAAAGGCGTGAAATTTAAAGCTGGAAAACCAATGACAACAAAACAGCCAAGAGCATTATATGAAAAAGATGATTTAGATGAAGTGATGTTCTTATGTTGTGATAGAAAAGCCAAGTTAACTATACTAACTAAAGCAGGACATTCTCCATTTTGTCCATACTGTGGGGTGAATTAGTTGGAAACGGCGGTTCTTATTCCTATTAAAAAATTTAAAATTCTATCTAAAAGTTTTAGAAGAGTCTCTGGAGATTTGTTGAATGCAAGTGATGTACATGAGACTATGAGATTGGCTAAAAAGTTTATTACATATATTGAAGGTGAACCTATTATTTATGACTTTATACGTAAATGTCATACACAAGATTATAATATAGAGGAAATTATAGGATTAAAGACATATGGTTCAAAGTATGATATTCCTATTGATAATAATGAAGAAATCAGCTTTATTTATCAACTTTTAAAATATGCAACGGTGCACTTCAATGATTATCATCAATTAACATTTGGGTATGCTTTCTATAAAGGAGCAAGATTTTCAGATCAAGTACGTGAATTTAATTATCAGGTTGTAAGACTTTTAGTAAATCATATTACAGATTATTTAGAGGAGATGGCAATTGAATTGGGAATTGATGAAAAACCGAATGCAAAAGTATTAATTCAAGGTAATGTGGGACAATTTAACTATGCAGAGCAAGGGAATATTGAAGCTCATCAAACAAATAACCAAGATGAAGGTAAGGATCTCCAAAAAGTAGCTCAAGAACTAATCGAGCTTTTAAAAGGAACTTCTATGGAAAACAAAGACGTACAAGAAGATGCGATTGATTTTGTTGGAGAAGTGGTACAGAATATCGAAGAAGGTCAGACACCGAAACCCTCTCTTCTTAGAAGAACAACAACAGCTCTGAAGGACATTAATTCAGCGGTGGAAAGTGGTTCTCAACTTGCTATTAAGATTGGCCAATTTATAAATCTAGTGAGTAGTTGTGTTTCATAAATAATTCAATAATGTAAACTTAATCACAAAAAGACATTTACGGATGATTTTAGTAAATGTCTTTTTAATTTATTTTATATATTAATACTTTTACAACTAATAAATCAAAAAAATTGATGAAGGGAAACCATCATGAAAAAAATAATATTGTATAGTGAATAAACTGCCCAGTCTTTTGAAATATATGAAAAGAAGTTCAAAGCACTGGCAGATCAAAAAAGACTACACATTTTGTACGAATTATGCCAACACGAAGAAACTTGTGTATGTGATCTAACAGATATTCTTGGGTTAACACAATCCAAGCTTTCATATCATTTGAAGCTTTTACGTGATGCTAATCTTATTACAAAAGGAACTTGGAGTTATTATGACATCAATAAAAAAGAAGTTGATGCACTATTATCTGAACAGTTATGCTGCATCTTTCGTCCTATGTCATAATTTTTGATAGAGGATTTAAAATATGTAAGTGGAAAGTTAGTTAATTTACAAATTGAGAAGTGTAAAAATATAGAACATTTTTGTGATATTCAATATTTAGAGTCCTTAGAGGTGCTACGTTTACTTGATTGTGGGGATATACCAACGATATGCTTTATACAAAAATTAAAAAATTTAAAGTGTTTTTCTTTTGTTGGTAGTAATGTGGTAGATGGAAATTTAGATTTTTGTGAAGGTATAGATGTAGTTAGTTTTATAGATAAGAAACACTACTCGCACAAAATAAATACTTTAAGAAACGTAAATTAAACAATAGAAGGAAAATTTTTGACATAAAGAATTAACCATTTTTTACATATCAAGAAAAGATGATTTGTTATAATATACCTGTTATAGGATTATTAATGAAGAATAGAAGAGAGGGACTCTGAGGTTAATAAGGGTCTTCATTTGATGAAAAAAGGGAGAATTAGAAATGGCTTCATTTTTTAAAGGTATAGAAACATTAAATAAACTAGTTTACATTCAGCTTAATGAAATATTAAAAATGCTTGATAAAAAATTGGACTTAAAGATTTATTCTATAGTATTAGATAATAACAACAGTTGTAAAGAAATATTAAGAGTGAAAAAAACCCTATCATTTAATAATAATTATGAGACAGAGATTAGTCAGGAAAATCTTAATGAGTTGACATATGTATTTAATGAATTGGGATTAGATGTTACTTTTAAGGACAAACAAATTAGGACGGAATTTAAAAATTATTGCAATCAGCAAAAAAAATTGAGTTCAAGAAATGAATTGACTGAATTTCAAGATAATATAAATTTAATTGATGTTGAAGAGGTTAATACGAAATCAACATACATTCATGAAGATAATTCAAGAATTTTGTATATGAATAGTTTTAATATCAGGGTGGGTAAAGTAATCGGGACTGTAAATTATATAATTGAAATTAGAAATGTAGATCTAGAAGTAATTGACTTATTTTACAATACCCCGGACTTAAGCTTTTTAAGAATGGCTTTAGATTATTTTTTTATTGATTATTTTGTTGAGAATAAAAATAATACTTTAAACGTAGGTAAAAATTATACAATAAATAAAAAGTATAATGAAGACTGTATACAGTTTAATAGAAGGATAACGAGACTCTATTTTGGAAAATTACAAGAAATATTACTTAAAAAGAGCGAGCTTAAAGAAATACAACTTATATTTAATAATGAATTGAATAATCAGTATTATATTAATAATATGTTAGAAAAAATAGATGATATTTCAAATCATACGTATGAAGGAAAAAGCCCATTTGGATCGATCTTATTTTTTAGTAGTAAAGTGTTAAAAAGTAATGTAAATCTTGTTGACTATACTATTAGGTTTCAATCTGATGATTTAATTGCATTAAATGATGCAAAGTTGATTAGAAAATTACTTGAATTGACCAATAATGAAAATGATCTTTATTTAATTTCCGATCATGAAATGATTTATGGTTTAGGGAAAATAAATTGGACTCAATTAAACGATTATATTTTGTTTAGGATTGATTTTAAAGGATTATCTAAATATAATATCCAACTAATAACAGTAAAAGAAAATGAATCAAGTAACGGGGTATTATTAGTTGAAAATGGAAAAAAAGTATATAAGACAAGCAAAAACTTAGAAGTTATTGATAAAAATCTTATAAATATATCTTTTAAAAGTCCTATAATGGGGGGAGAAGGGTATACTAGCGAAAAATTTAAACGACTTCTCAAGTCCAAGTATTTTGATGAAGAACTAAAAGTAAATGAAGATGTAATTGAATATCTTGAACAAGTAGTAATGTACGCTAGAGAGCAGAAGCACGGAACTATGGTCGTAATCACTGACTATGAAACTGCTGTTTCTGAACTAAAAACGCTAAAGAAACAGTCAATTTTGATAGAAGCTACAGAAATTATTCCTGAATACATTCAATTTCTTACGTCTATTGATGGTGCAATTTATTTTGATACGAATGGTAAGTGTCATGCGATAGGTGTAATATTAGATGGAATTGCCAAGGAAAATATAGGTGATGCTAGTAGAGGAGCTAGATATAACTCTGCATATCGATATTTAGAAAAACTTAAAGAAGTAAATAAAAAATGTGTTATTGTTATCATTTCAGAAGATGGCATGGTAAATCTAATACCCGAGACGGATAACGAAGAAAAAATATATGAATTATTTCAACAATTGATTGATTTAATAAATGAAGATAATGAAAATGCAGGACCTGAAATTAATAGAATAGAAGAAACATTAATGAGTAATGAAAATATTGATTATCATTTGTTTTTTAAAGTAGCTGAGATATATCGTGGTAAGGATTGTTATGAAAAGGCCATTGAGTATTACGAAAAGGGATTGGCTGTTGCTGGAAGAAACATTATTTTGGTTAAAAATTATAGATATTTGGCTAATTTATATTTTGCTTATGCTAGAAAATCAGAGACACAGAAAAAACATTATTATGAAAAAGCTAGAGAATTTTATGATAAATATATAGTTAAAGCAAATGAAAATGAGTTAAATCCCCATGATTATAACCAAAGTGGAATCACATATAAAGTTCTCGGTGAGTTTGAAAAATCGGAAAAATTAAAACAGATATTTTATCAAAAAGCATTCCACGATTATTCCAAAGCTATTGAAATTTTAAAATCGAGTGCAATCATTTTTTCAAATCGATCAAATGTTGCTAAAAAAATGGGAATGATCAAAGAATCGTTGGAGGACTTAATTGAGGCCGAATTTATTTCTTCAAATGAAGAATATATTAATGGTATTATGGATTTAATTGAAAGTGATATTAAATGGATTGATTATTGTATTCAAATCATACTTGAAAAAAATTATAATAAATCAAAAGGTGAGAATTTAATTAAGAAACTTGAAGAATATGTGGAAAGCATAAAAGAAATAAATCCTGAAATCGCTGTATCACTTGAAAGACTTAATTAATAGGTATTGTGAAACTACATTTGTATATTATGCAATATTTGAAGGGAAAATAAGCATTAAAAAGGAGTTTTCTCATAAGCCAAACTTTGACATTGAGATGCTCCTTTTTTACTTATAAGTTTAAGTACTACATCTAATTGATAAAACTAAATTCAGATATAGGTGTAGCTTTGAAATAAAGGCGTACTGTTTAGAAAAAAGCTGTACCGTTTTAAAGTTATACCATTTAGAAAAAAGTTGCATTGTTTTATTCTTTTTCGATTGAAGAATTCTAAGTGAGTTTAAATCACACTTTTTTATAAAAAATAACTCCTCCACAAAATTAAACCCACCCATTTTGATCAAATTTTTTTAAAAATGAGTGGGTTTCTTCTATTGGAAAATAAACATTGGTAGCACGATTTTAATTGAACTTTATTCCAAACCAACAAAATAATGAGGTAATTAATATTTAAGATTTAATAGTGTTGTGTCGAGAGTGAGTGGTTTGTAAATTTAAGTCTGTTTATATTGCCCCTATTTACAAAAAAGTGATTTTGTAAATAGAGGCATAAAAAAGTATTTTTCATTTAATAATTAATGGGTTTTGATGAGACTTTTTTTGTTGTTTTAATAATAATATTGTGTTAATGAAATTGCATATTATGAAAAAGCTTAAGGAAATGTTTTCATTTTTCGTTTCAATCTCGAAATATTTTCGTGGATACTTTTACCTCGCCGATACATATATTCGTATGATTTATATGCAACTTCAGGTGGAATCTTTAGATAGGAGTAGGTGTAAATGGAGCAGAAACTTGTAAGAGCTTTAAAATCTAAGTCGCAGATACAAATAAAGTATAACGATACGGAACGTACGATAGATCCCTTATACTTACTAAAGTATACAAATTTTCTATATGTCGCTGGATATTGTCATTATCGCGAAGAACATCGGATTTTTAGGCTATCAAGGATTCAATCTTGTGAAGTTCTGGGAGAGGAAATTCAGACTTCAATTGTCCCTTTTGAGCAGATTAATATCGGAGTATGGAGCCGAAGTAAGGTTACTGTACTACAAACGGTAGGAGGAGAGATACTGCCCCCTTCGAAATCATCTAGCGTTCGTCAAGATCCCTATGATAATCCGAAACCAAAAATGGAGTATCCCAAGAAAGTCCATTTTAACAAAATGGAAAGAGAAGGAACATGTCGTAGCCCCATGGAAGAGATTGTGTTTACTGAACTTGATAATGATCCATCTGTGGGAAGCTTTGAAGTTGAGCCATTTAAGATACCTTATGTATTTAAGGGGCGTTCGAGTCATTATGTCCCGGACGTACTAGTTCTTTATAAGAATGGTAGAAAGGAGCTTATTGAGATTAAGTTATCAGGAGACATCTCATTCCCTAAGAATCAGGCGAAATTCATGGCAGGAAGAGATTATGCGGAAAAGAATAATATGCATTTTGTAGTGCGAGGAATTCATGGGACATCCGGCCCTTTTCATAAAATTGATGAACTCGATTGGGAACTCGCAAAAGATTATAAGAAATCTCATACATTTCCTATAACCCCCCCAATGAACAATACGTCTATCCGAAGGAATTATCAAAAAACACAGACGAAAACGGCTATTACAACTCTCGCTGAAAAAAAAGAATCTGGATGGGGGTGGATCATGTGGGTCATCGTGGCCTTGTGGATTTTATCTTCTTTTGTGAAATAGTTCGCCTTACTTTGTTAGCCCCCGGAACGAAAATGAGAAAACTGCATAAAAAAATGACTCATTTGAGCCATTTAATTAATCTGCTATTGCTCTATTCCTCTTCATCTTTTACGGCCAAGCCACATCTGAGCCAACCCTTAAAACAAGGGTTGGCTTTTAAGTGTTGCTATGTAGATGGTTTGAGTATATCAATTGTTGATACACCACTCGTTAAAAAAACTATTCACTTGTCTGAAGCTTTTCCAAGGAAGTAAGATTTAAGCCATTCCATATAACTAAATGAACACATTTATCTCTTTTCTCATTTTGCCATGTAAAGGAGGTAATTCTCTTTTTTGTCGAAGTTTCCAAAAGAGGTTAACCATTATAAATTGTGAGGTGTTGTCATGAAATCCTATTGGAAGGTATTAAGTCCTATTGCTTTTGTAGGAATAATTCTTTGTTCAATTCCAACATACGCGGCCGGAAAAACGTTGCAGAAATATTAGGACTTTTAGATGAAACAGTTCGTAGGATGTGCACGTAGGTAAAATTCCAGGTGCATTCCAAAACAAACTAAATGGTTGGAGGGTACAAAAGCAAAACTTTAAACGATCGTTAGAAGAGGTTCACCAATCTAAGGAACTGTTGAATACAATGAATGACAAGACATTAGAACTCCTTGGAAAAGATATTAATGAGTTCAACATATAGCAAGTTGAAGGTATCAATTATGTTAAACAAAAACACTTTGAGTCAGAGTATGTCTTAATCTTTATGAAAAAATATAATGAGTATGGGTTGGAACCCCTATTAGAAATTTGTTTCCGACAGACAAAGGGAACATGGAGATAAATAAAGATGATTAAGCAAAGAAACAAGGCACATTATTTGTTATAATTAGCATGTAGTGTTACAAGTAATGTGTGTAAATTTAATAAGGAATTTTATATTTCAATACAAAGAAAGATATAAAATGTATTGCTGTTATCTGTGTAAGACTAAATAAATAGAAAAGATTACTTCTAGAGCTTGGAAATAAAGGTTTTTTTAGTGATTACACAAAATAGCAAGTTAGTATATGCGAAGGGCAAGTGATTGGTGATAGTGTTATTTATAATATAAAAGCACCGAAACAAGTGTATCGTCTATTATTAAATGAATGGACACCAGATGAGGTGAACGCAGGGTTGAAGCAAATTAGACCAAACTCGGATTTACGTCCATTGCAAGATGCAGGAGTAAGTAGACAATGGGCAGATTGGGCGATTGGAATAAATTTAACTTCCGTTGCGACACTTAAGTATCAAAAAGGAACAGGGCAAGCGTTAAATATTGGACGCGTTTTATTGCCTACCTTGAAAATCATTTATGATCGAGATAAAGAAATCGAAACGTTTGTACCAGAGAACTATTATAAATTAGTTGCTACTTTTAAAACGCAAAGGGAAGAAGAATTTGAAGCAACTTATATGGAGGAGCAAGAGGAGAAGTTTAAAAATAAGGCTACTTTAGATGAAATATATAATATATTACAACGTTCTTCAGGAGAAATTATAGATAAACAGGTTGAACGAAAAAGAGAATATCCCCCTTTTCTATTTAACTTATCTAATTTACAAGGATATGTTACAAGTAAATATAAAGGGTGGACATCAGATAAAGTTTTAAAAGTGGCCCAGTCTTTATATGAGAAAAAATATATTACTTATCCCCGTACAGGAAGTACTGCCTTAGAAGAAAGCTTAGTTGGACGAGCAGCCAAAGTTTTGGAAGTAGTAAAAAAAGGATTACCATACGAAAGTGAAATCTCTTTTGTTCAAACAAAACGAGTATTCAATAACGCAAAAGTGGAAAGTCATAGTGCCATCATGCCTACGTACGTGCTTCCTAAATCATTAACAAGTGACGAGCAAATTGTATATACAGCAATCAAGAATCGTTTTATCATGCAATTTATGCCTGTAGCAGAGCATGAAGAAACACGTATTCAGATTAAAATTAGTGATTCCTCAATAAAAGGTGTATTTATTGCAAAAGGTCGTGTTCAAATTGTTGAAGGTTGGCGTAAAGTCGAGAAAATTGAATCAAAAGATAAGATGTTACCATTTGTAGAGTTTAAAGAGCAACTTGAAATTACAAATGCAGATGTTACTTCTCATGTAACAAAACCACCAAAACATCATACAGAGAAAACTTTGTTACGATTGATGGAAACTTGTGGGAAAAATTATGATGAAGAAGAAGCTGTGTTAAGTGGTTTTAGTATAGGGACTCCAGCTACTAGAGCGGAAACAATTAAGAAACTGAAGGATATAGGTTATATTTTTTCAAAAGATAAAAGTTTATTATGTAGTGAGTTAGGTCGAAAAATTGTAGAAACATTTCCTGTGAAAGAGTTGTTTGACTTGGAGTTTACGGGTAAATTAGAAAAAGCCCTGTCGGACATGGAAAAAAAGAAAGTGAGTCGAAGTGTTTTTTTAAACTTTATCTTTGATTTTACAAGAAAGTCAGTAGAAATGATTAAAAATGACCAAGATGTTATCTTACACCATGCTACAAGAGAACCGAAAAAGGTAGAGGTTTTAGGGGAATGTCCAGTTTGTTCAGCCTCTATTGTTGAAGGACAAAAAGGTTTTGGATGTTCGGATTGGAAGAATGGGTGTAAGTTTGTTATTTGGAAAAATGATAAGTTTTTAGCAACAATGAAGAAAAAACCAACGAAAACAATGGTTAAGAAGTTGTTAAAAGATGGAGAAACGTTAGTTAAAGGTTTAACGAGTAAAAAGGGAAATAAATTTGATGCGATATTGAGATATGAAAAAAATCCTGAGAATGAATTTTTTAGTTGGACAATGAGTTTTGTAGAGAAAACATCTCAATGAGATTTTTAATGATGAAAATATAGGTTCGATTGAAAATGAGAAGATTAGAAAAACCTCAATAATGAGGTTTTTCTAATTATAGTGCTTAGTCAAAAGGAAGTATCCTATACAAAAACAGGTATAGGAAAGCACACGTATTTTTTGTCTTTATTAAAAAATATAAAAGGCCTGTCAATAATAATAAAAGTTTTTCGAAAATTTTGTTATATATGTAAATCACCCCTTATTAGGGTGTGAAATTTCCAAATATTCATTTAGAATAACTTGATTATTAATAATAATGATATTCAGTTTTTTTCTAGCTCTTGTTACCATCTGAAAAAGCATTTTTGTTGCATCATAATAGTAAGCCTTAGTGTTTAGTTTACCATTTTCGTCATAGAAAAAATATTGATCTAATACAGCAACTACATTATCATATTCCTGTCCAACGACATTATGTGTGCTTTCATCAGCGGCACTTTGAAAATTGTCATATGGTAGCCTTGGAAGATGAATGGAATAAGTGCGTAGAGTATTTGAATAATATAGTTTCTTCATACAGTATTGAAGAAATAGAGGGAAGTATTTCGAAAGCGAATAAGCTTGAAGATTTTTTTAATGAAATCCCATTGGTAGGACCATCTATACTGATTGGGAGAGAGTCTATCATCTAGTAGTAGTAACGGGGTATTGAGAGATTATTTTTATTGTTGTGTAAAAAATGAAATATGTTTCATGTTTAACCAGTGATATTTTCAAAATATTGCTGGTTTTTATTTTAATATAGAAATTCCTTTTCATGTACCTAAAAGGATACAATAGAAATATCAAAAAAGTGGCCCGAAGGAATGTGAAAAAATGGTAAAAGAGCAGAGTTATAAGTCAACTATTAAGTCTCGTCCACTTCTGTTTTTAGAAACAAAGAAGGTTTCTTCCTTGTTATATCAAGGGTTGAAAGAATTTGAAGTGAAAGAAAAAGAAATTGTGGAAAATATCTTCCAAGTTAATACAGAATCAAGAAAAAAGGAAATTGCATCAAGTGTTTTGGCCCGTTTAAAAATATTGGATGAGTATTTAATTAGGGAAATTGGACATGGAGATATAGAATCCAGCAAGGCAATTGTATTATACGCTATTATGAAAACGGACCGTTTGTTTTTTGAATTTATGAATGAAGTGTTTAAAGAGAAGTTTGTTTTTGGAGAAGCTTTTCTGACAGATGCTGATTTTAATATATTCTTTGAACATAAACAGCAGCAAAGTGAAAAAGTTGCATCATGGAATGATTATACGCTTTATAAATTGAAACAAGTTTACATTAGAATATTATTTGAAGCAGGTTATTTAAAGAACCAAAAAGGAAATAGAGAAATCGAAAGACCGCTATTAAATGTTGATGTGGTAGAGCATATACGCGCATTAGGTGACAATATATATTATGAATAGTACCCTTGGAAAGGAGGTTTAAAGTTTTATACAGGTGTGTACAAAACTAATTTATGTATATTATTAAACTATGCATCTAGCTTAGCTAGAAGGATTGATATGATTTATACGCATTTTTTACTAATGGTGTCAACTTCATTGAGTAGAGAATGAAATGTAAACGTATGCAAAAGTTCTAGAAAGGTGTTTTTCTCAACGTGTATACTATTGATGATATGTACTTTCCAGTGGATTTTTTATAAGGTGTTTTAAAAAAGAGGAATGGATTTCATTAGTATTACGGATTATAATTTGAGAAATGAAGAATTTAGAAAAGGTGTGCCTTTAAACAGAAAAAATCAGCAAAATAGTAGGAGATAAGTAGAGATTCTTCACAATATAACGTCTTTGTATCTAAAAAATAATGAAGAGAAAAGAAACACTTCCCCAAAAGTCACAATTGAATAACTTTTGAGGAAAAGAATCTTCAGAAATTAAAGGTTTGATTTAATAGGTAATAACCATAAAGTCTTTTATTATTAATTATCAAGTAATAAGATTTCTTGTTCTACAAATTCCATTAAGTCTTTAATTGTTTCCTCAGAAAAATCGAATTTTATACCTGCAGCTTGATAGACTTCTTTTAGGGATTTAGAGCTTCCTAAAGACAGCGCTTTTTTAAAATTTGATAAGGTTTGTTTAGGATTTATCTTATATTGTTTGTACATCTGTAGGGCTCCTAGTTGAGCAATAGCGTATTCAACGTAATAAAATGGAACCTCAAATATATGAAGAACCGATAACCATTGTATTTCCAACCACTTCTCATAACCTGTCCAGTCGACAAAGTTGGAATCATACTTTGTCATTAACTCTTTAAACACTTGATTCCTTTCTTTACTTGTATGTATTGGATTTTCATATAGCCAGTGTTGGAATTGGTCAATGATAATGGTAAAAGGGAGGTATTCAACTATCGATCTTAATTGTTCTCTCTTTGCATTTTTTAAATCTATCTCATTTGAATAAAATTCACCCCAGTGTTCCATTGTTAATAATTCAAGGGTCATACTTGCTAATTCCGATGATTCCATAGGAATATTTCTATACTCTTTAATCTTAATATCCTTCATCATTTCGTTGTGTAGGCAATGTCCCATTTCGTGTAAAAAAACTACAATATCATTTTGCGTATAGGATAAGTTCATAAAAATAAAAGAGAGTTTAGAATTAGGAAGATATTCACAAAAGCCTCCAGGAGCTTTACCTTTTCTACTCTCTAAGTCTATACAGCCTTGTTTAAGCATGGTCCTAACAAGGTCTGAGAAAGTTGGATCAATCTTTTCCAAGATATTTATACTCTTCTCTATTAAATCTTCCGAATCTTTAATGAGTCCTAAATTGTTTTGTTCAGAAGGGGTTGCCCTTATATCACAAGGTTGAAAAACTTCTAAGTTAAGTACTTCTTTTTGGTGTTTCTGTAATTTTTCTTGTAGTGGGACTACATACTTACGAATTGATTCAGCTAAATTTGTGCAGTCCTCAGGTGTATAGTCAAGTCTTTCATACTTCTTAAACATATAATCTCGATAATTAGTTAGTTCTGTATTTATTGCTTTTTTATGTCTAATCTGGAGTAAATTGTCCATAATTAGTTGGAGTTCATCTTCAACTGATAACATCTTGTTTGAAATCAATGTTAACGCTTTTTCCCTGATATTTTTATTTGGATCTTGAAGATAAGAATATATGTCATTGAGAGGTATTTCAATACCTTCCCACTTTACCATTAAGTTTCCTGTTAGATCAAAATATCTTGTTATTAATTTATCTTCTTCGATTTCTAAACCTATATTCTCTTCATTAAATAAGTCCTGTGAATTTTGTGATTTCTGTTTTAGTAAATCAAAATTTCTTGTATCTAATTTAATTAAACAATCAGAGAGTTTCTGGTTTAATAAACTTTCATTTTGTTTCAAAAGGGGTTTTACATTCTGCTGATTAAACTCTAGTTTTTCCTTAGTATCAGAACAATTTGTATCACATTGATATTTAATATAGTCATGCATAAGGTGCTCATCAATAATATCAAGTAGTTCGGTCTTCTTTTCTAACCAAATTTCTAGTTCTGATAAAGAGCAGGGGTTATCATTAAGTAAAGTATGAAACCTATTTTGTAATGTTTCTAAATCTTTCGAATAAAAATCTGTTTTATGTAGCATTAGTCGATTCGCCTCCTAAGTATATTATTCGTTTTTGAGTTCAAGACTAAAAAATTGTATAACTTATATATTGAAATTTCCTTCTTGATCTTGATGTAAAAAGAATTTGTATAAATTCTGCTCATTGTCAATTGAAACTCTTGGGGGAAAGCTTTCTATACTAGAACATATTGTGAATCTGTAATTAGGATCTATGTTGTATTGTTTAAAGAAATAATGGTAGGAATCTTTAATATCTTCTAATTTAATTCCATTAGTAGAAATTTGAACTGAAAACGAATCTAATGCCAGTTGTAGGCCTTTTCCTATAGCTTTGACATAGCTTTCCTTACTAGTCCACAAATCATAGAAGTGAATTAGTTGTTCATTCTTTTTCATTTTTATTAATGAATAATATTCTTTTTCTGAAAAAAAATCTTTTGCAATGTTTATGTCAATAGGTTTTATTTTTTCTATGTCGACGCCAAGGGGGGAATTACTAAATGCACATACTACCCAGCAACCAGAATGTGCAATATTAAAGTGGATATTTTTAGGATCTTCTATCATTGGTTTCCCATAAGCATTTTTTCTCAAAACTATTTGTTTTAAGTTATAGTTTTCTAGAAGTATTTTTTTTACAAGTAATTCAGCTATTAGCGATCTTCGTGCATCGTCTTCATGAATAAATCGTTGTATTTTATGTTTTTTTTCTAAACTAACAAACTTTAATAATGATAACCAATTATTTACTTTTTGTTCTAATTTAATAGCTTGAATTGTTATCACAGACAAATATCCTTTCGTAATTATTTATTTAACAGTATACATTATACGATATTTTCAGTAAATTTCACATATTTTCACTTTTTTGTTATTTTATTATTTAAAAATAAAGAAAATTCGTTGAAATATTTTTAATATTTGTATATAATTTTTTATAGATTGGTTATTATTACAATTTAATGTAAATTTATTGTAATTGTATGTTTGTAGAATTTTATGTATAGGAGATTATTTATGTACTTAATTTGTTTACCGCATGCTGGTGGTCTATCGACAGTATATAAAGAGTGGAGTAAGTATTTAAATCCACATATTAAATTGCATGCAGTTGAATTGGCAGGCAGAGGGAGTAGAGTTGAAGAAGCTTTTTATAAAAGCTTGGATCAAATGATTGAAGATATACTATGTAATATTAGACCCATAATAGAACAAAATAATTATGCTTTGTTTGGCCATAGTATGGGAAGTTTATGTGCTTACGAGTTATATTTTAAGATTAGGGAAAAAGGGCTAAATGAGCCTTCCCACATATTTTTTTCAGGTTATGGTGCACCTGAGAAAGAGAGTGAATGTGAAATGCCAGATGTATCAAAAATGGAAGATAATGATTTTATGGCTTTTTTGAAAAACATTGGTGGTACACCTAATGAAATATTGGAAAATGAAGAGTTAAGAAATTTATTTGTTCCTGTGATTAAGAATGATTTCAAATTAATTAGGGAATACAATTTTGTTGATAAAGGTAAGATTGATAGTGCTATCTCAGTTTTCTATGGGAACAGAGATAGTATTAGTTTAGAAAATCTATTGGAATGGAAGAATTGTACGTCAAAGAAATGTAGATTTCAGGTTTTTGATGGTGATCATTTCTATATTTACAAAAATACAACATGTATAAACCAACTTATAAAGCACATCATTTTATCCTAAAGGTTAAAGGAGGAGAGATAATAATGCTTAAAGAACTATCTAGTGCACAGAAGAGAATATGGTATCTTGAAAAGACAACACCAGGTACTTCAATGCATAACATTGGTGGTACAGTAAAATTTAAGGGAACAGTTGATCCAAATATTTTGAGAAAGGCTGTTCATATTTTAATTAATAAGCAAATAGTTTTGAAAACGACAATAGTAGAGCAACAAGGCATACCATTCCAATTTCTTAATAATTCCATGGATTATAAAGTAGATTATATTGATTTTAGTAAGATGGAGTTTCCTACTAATTCCTCTAGGGAATGGATACGCATGAAGTTTCTAGAGCCGTTCTCATTTGAAAAAGAACCATTGTTCTATTTTGCGATTTACAAAATAGATGATGAGGATTATGGGATTCTTGCCAAGTTTAACCACATAATTGTGGACGGTTGGTCTTTTCAAGTATTACAGAGGGATCTATTGGAAATTGTTCAAAATCTTATATTAGTACCTGAGAAAAATTATACGGTAAGTAGTAGTTCGTATATGGATTATATTGAAGACGAGCAGATTTACTTAAAATCAAGAAGATTTTCTAAGGATAGATTGTTTTGGAATAAAAAATTTCAAGATAAACTTAACTCCTCTCTTCAAACCTATTCTAAGGAACTTAATACAAACAGAGTGGTTTTTGATTTAGACAAATCTTTAGTTAGGAGATTAAGGAATTATGTAAAAGAGAATGGTTGCAATCTGAGTAGTACAATGCTTTCAGTCTTTTATACTTTCTTATACCGTACAACTCTAGAAGAGGAAATTACAATTGGTGTTCCTGTATATAATAGATTTAGACAATTTAAAGAGACTGTCGGTATGTTTACTAGTACGGTTCCTTTGAAAATTCATATCAATCCAAGGGATAGCTTTAGAGAAATTTTGTCAAATGTTCATAAAGAAATGTTTTATTGCTTAAATCATCAGCGCTATCCATATGAGATGTTGCTACAGGACTTGTCGGTAAAAAAGTACGGTGGAGATGGATTATTTAATACTAGTTTTAATTTTCATAACACAAATTTTAAACAGAAGATATTTGGGATTGAAGTTGAAACCGTGGAGTATCCCCCTTCTCATCAATATTTTCCACTCCAAATATCAGTTAGGGAAACTGGAAAAGATGATGTTTCATTAGCATTTGACTATAAAACGACTGAGTATAAAACAAGTGATATAGAGAGATACTATGGATTTTATTGCAATATTCTCAATGAGGTTATTACAGATGACAAGGTTGAAATATTAGAAATTGGACTACATAACAATAGTATAGTTGAGAGATTTAATAGTACTAATAAGGATTTTCCAAAAAATAAGACCGTGCTAAATCTTTTCGAACAACAGGTAGAGCAGAATCCGGATAAAATAGCCTTGTCCTTAAATGATTCTAAAATAACTTATGGTGACTTGAGTAGAAAGGTTAATCAAGTAGCTTCATTTCTAAAGTGTAAGGGCGTCATGCCTAATGACATTGTAGGTATAATGGGAGATCATTCGGTAGAATTAGTTACTACTATTTTAGCCACATTGAAGCTAGGAGCAGCTTTTCTTCCAATAGATACACAACAACCAATTGAACGTGTTAATTTTATGCTAAATGATTCAAATTGCAAAATTTTATTGTCGGATTATGAATATTTGGAACAATTAGACTTTAAAGGCTGTATATATAAAATTAAAGATAGTTTAGAAGGTAAAATTCAAGATTTAGATGTTAAGGAAGAATCTAATAACAACATTAACTCTTTAGCTTACGTAATATACACATCAGGCTCAACAGGTGTTCCTAAAGGTGTCAAAATTGGTCATACTCAATTAATGAATTACATATGGTGGGCCAGAGGTACTTACGTTAAATCGAATTATGAAGTATTTGCTTTTTACTCCTCTATCTCTTTTGATTTAACAATAACGTCTATCTTTACTCCTCTAGTTTCAGGAAGTGAGCTAAGGATATATCCTAATAATTTCACGAAATTCAATTTATTGGATGTTTTAGAGGAGAAAAAAGTAACAGTTTTAAAATTGACTCCTTCACATTTAAGGATCGTAAGAGATTTAGATATTAAGAATTGGTCTATTAGGAGATTAATTATAGGTGGGGAAGATTTAAAAACCGAATTAGTAAGGAATATTGTAGATAATAGCAACCATGAAATTGAGGTTTTTAATGAGTATGGTCCTACTGAGACAACAGTTGGCTGTATGATTCATAAATATACTGATCAGGATAACTTAGAGAGTTCTGTTCCAATAGGGAAACCAATAGCAAATACTCAAGTTTATATCTTAGATAAAAACAAGCATATAGTACCACCTGGTGTCAAAGGTGAGATATTTATTGCAGGAGATAGTGTCTCTGAAGGTTATATTAATAATGACTCCTTAAATTCAACTAGTTTCCTTGATAATCCATTCATAAAAGGTACTAAAATGTATAAAACTGGAGATATCGGTATCTACTATGAAGATGCCATAATAAGATATGTTGGCAGAATAGATAGTCAAGTAAAGATAAGGGGACACCGTGTTGAATTAGGAGAGATTGAAAAGGTTCTATTAAAACATAACTTCATAAAGGATGCTGTAATTCTTAAACGGTCCTTTAAAGGAGAGTATATACTATATGCCTATATAATATGTGAGGGACCATGTAATACTACAGAAATTAAAAGTTGGCTAAGCAAACAAGTTCCTCGATATATGATTCCTGGGAAGTTTATTCAATTAAGTGAGTTTCCGCTAACTCCGAATGGAAAGGTAAACAAAGATTTATTACCATATGAAAATGAAGAAAAAATTGAATTTATTAAACCAACCACTCAGAAAGAGAGAGATTTGATACAAGTTTTAGAAGAAGTACTGCAACTAAAAGAGGTTAATTTAGGTGGTAATTTTTATGAAGTTGGTGGGGATTCTATTAAAGCGATTCAAGTAGTATCTAAATTATCTCAGAGAGGTTGGAGTATTAGAGTTTCAGACTTTTTGTCTAAAGAGACCTTAATTGAGATTGCCCACAGTATGGAAAAAGAGCATAAAAATAAAGATAGCTTTTATATAGAAGAAGGTGTTGTAAAACATACACCTATTTCTAAATGGTTTTTCTCTCTAGAAAATAAAATGGAGAATTATTGGAATCAATCTATGATGCTTAAAATCAACTATAGTATCAATCAGGAGAGTATAGAGAGAGTCTTAAACAAAATAGTCCTACACCATGATACGTTGCGTTTAAATAAAGATCTTTTATCAGGAAAACTTTATTATAATAACAAGCATTTAGAAGATTCAATCAAGATAAAAGTATACGATTTAGCTGATCTTCCACTCGAAGAGGCAATGGAGAGAGTAAAAGAAATAGGGCAAGTAGAAAAAGCTAACTTTAATATAGCTGAAGATTTGTTATTCAAGGCTTCTATCATAAAATTAGATGATAAAAGAGAATATTTATTATTGACTGCACATCATCTGGTTATCGATGGTGTATCTTGGAGAATTATAATAGAGGATATAGAAAGTTTATTATATCAGACAAGTATAAAAACTAGTTTAACACTTCCTCCAAAAACAGATTCTTTTAAAAAATGGGCAGATAATTTATTCGATTATTCAAATAATGATTTCTCGACAGAGATTCAATATTGGAGTGATATTGTAAAAAAAATAATGAATTTTCCGACGGACTCTGATGGTCTTTATATGAAGGATTACTATAAAGATACAAGAGTATTGGAAGCAAAGTTAGATAAAGAGTTAACTAAAAACTTATTAAGTAAAAGTTTACAAATTTATAATCAAGGAATTCAGGAGACTTTAGTCTCAGCATTGGCACTAACAATAACGTCAATAACCTCTCAAAATGATATTGTTATTGAGGTTGAAAGGCATGGTAGAGAAGATATATCCCCAGATGTTGACATATCTCGTACAGTGGGCTGGTTTACAAGTATGTATCCTTTATACCTAAAGATATCTGAAAATGGAATTGAATCGAATTTAAAATCATTAAAAGAACAACAAAATAATGTTCCTTTTAAAGGATTTAACTTCGGGATTATTAAGTTCTTAAAACAGCAATTTAATGAAGTTCATAGTAACTTAATTAGATTCAATTATCTAGGTGATTTTAGTACATTATCAAGCGGCCGTGTATTTTCTTTATCTCCTATTAGCACAGGAGAAGATGTTGCTGAGGATAATGTGTTTGAACCGCTAATAGAAATAAACTCCTATATATACCAGGGAGAGTTAAATTTAATATTTAGATATAGTAGAAATAAACTTGGTTATGAGAATATTAGAACTTTTATAGATTGTTATGTAGAGCATATAAACGGAATACATGATCATTTAGTTAAAAAGACTTCAGTAGAATTTACTCCTTCCGATTTTAAGGATGCTGAAATCAGTCAGGAGGATTTAGATATTCTATTATTAAGCTGAAAAATAATTTAGTTGGTTTCTTGTAGCTTTACAAAGTAGAGATTTATTGGAGTAAACAAATGAAAAAAATATTAAATGTGCTCTTAATTCTTCCTATCTTACTTTTGATAATTTCAGGGGATAATAGAGGGATTGCTAAACAAAAAGTATGGGATAGTTCAAAAGAAATAGATAGCTTAATAGAGTCTAAGATGAAAAAAGGAAAAATCCCTGGATTAGCTATAGTACTAATTAAGGATGAAGAGGTTTATAAAAAGGCTTACGGTTATGCGGATACAGATTTAAAGGTACCTGTAACAACATCTACCTACTTCGAGTTAGGATCAACAACAAAGGCATTCACAGCTCTAGCAATCTTAAAATTAGCAAATGAGGGAATAATAAATTTAAATGATAATATCAATAAGTATATTCCCTCACTTGATATAAACCATAAAGGAGAAAAGGTTAATATTTCTGTGAATGAGCTATTACAGCATACGTCTGGTATTTCTTTTTATCAATTTGCTTCATTATCTATTTCAAATAATAAAAATAATTTGGAGAGAGATTTAGAATCAAAACCTATTACACTAGTTAATTCACCTGGGGCTAGTTTTAATTATTCATCAATTAATTACGATATTCTTGGGTTATTAATACAAAAGGTGACAAGAAAGAGTTATGAAGAGTACATAGAGGGTGAACTACTACCCTCTATTGGCCTAAAAAATACATTTGTCGATCCTGAAAAGATTCCAGATAGTATGTTAGCTACTGGTTATAAAACAGTCTTTTTTAGTCCGAGTAAGTATGTAGCTCCTACGTATAAAAGTAATGTTCCAGCGGGATACTTGTATTCTAATATTAATGAATTTGAAAAATGGATAAAATTTCATTTGCATAATGAAAGTAATATCTTTTTAAAGTTAAATAAGGAACTTAGCATCTTTAAAACAGATTTTAGAATAGAGGGAAATATCTTCTATGGATACGGTTGGTATATAGAAAAACAAGGTCATAAAAATACTTACTATCATAGAGGTGATAATCCAAACTATTCTTCTTACATTAGTTTTATACCTGAAGAGGGTCTCGGAGTTGCTGTTTTAACAAATGTAAGTTCTGATTTTACAGACAATATAGGTGAGTCAATACTTAATATAGTAAGAAAAAAGACAATTGTTGAAGATATAAAAGATACTAATATGAATTATGGTAAGGTTCTCTTTGGAATATCTATTTTTTTATGTATAACACTAACGTTACTTTTGGCGTTTACTATTAGATTAGTAAGGCAAATCATCTATCGAGAGAGAATATTTATTAAAAAACATCTTTGTTTTATATTATTAAATATTATTCTAACTATAAGTGTTATATATTCTTTTTCCATTTTGCCAAACTTATTAGATCAAAATATTTCTTGGGGATTTTTGGTGGTATGGCTACCTACTGGATTACAGTTTACTCTATTGATTGCTTTACTCAATGTAATAGTAATATTCATATACTTACAAATAACATTATTTTCTAAGAAGGTAATTTTAGAAAGGGGAAATATTTATAAATGGGAAAGCAGATAAAGAGGGAAAATGTACAAGATATCTTAAGATTAACACCGATGCAAGAAGGTCTTTTATTTCATTATTTAAGCGGAAATGAGAGCAGTGAGTACTTTGAGCAATTAGACATTAACCTTAGTGGGGAGATAAATATTGAATTATTAGAAAAGGCTTGTAATCTATTGGCTCAGTCCAATCCTACATTAAGAACTGTATTTAAATGGAGAAATATAGATAAGCCTATACAAATTGTATTGAAGAAAAAAGATATTGACTTTCAATACCATAACTGGATTGCTTGTAAAAAAGAGGAACAAGAGCGACAAATTAATCTTTTGAAAGCAAATGATAAGGAACAAGGCTTTGACTTGGAGTATGTTCCTTTTAGAATAAACCTTTGTAGATTAGGTGAAAAGGAATACAAACTGATTATTAGCTATCACCATATAATATTAGATGGGTGGAGTATAGGCATAGTCACTAAGGAGCTTCTAACTTATTATTATAAATTAGTACAAGGAGATATGGTAAGTCCTGTGCCTAAAAGTAGTTTTAAGGAGTTTATCCAATATATAAATGGAATAGATAAAGAGCATCAGAAGAATTTTTGGGGAAACTACCTATATCAAATGGATAACAATTCTATCTCTTCTTTAAATTTATCAACTTCTTACACAAAAAAGATAGAACATATCGTATTTTCATTGAAAGAAAATCTTTTAAATAAGATAAAAAGGTTTACAAAACAGGAAAAAATTAGTTTAGCTTCTTTTTTCTATGCTGCTTACAGTATCTTATACTATAAGTATACAAATACCAAAGACGTTGTATTTGGTACAACTACATCTGGTAGAAATATTCAAATAGATAATATAGATCAAGGAGTAGGGTTATTTATTAACACTACCCCTCTAAGGGTCATTCTTGAAAAAGAACAAGATATAGTAAAGCTTTTAAAAGATGTTAATAAGCTTATAATTGATAGAAAAGATTTTGAACTAACATCTTTAGCTGAAATTGCAAATTCTATTGGAACCGCTCCAGGGAAGTTATTTGATTCCATAGTTGTTATAGAAAACTATCCTCTAGAAAAACAAATTTATAACAATAAAGATGTAAAATTATCCGTTGATTCGTTTCACATTGAAGAAGAAACAAACTATAATCTTGTAGTTACAATTAATACTTTTGACGATATTTCTATTGATATCTCATATAACACGCAAGTTTTCAGTAGAGAATTTATGGAACAAATGGCTGAAGACTTTGAGATGATTCTTTCCTTTATAATAGAAAATAAAGAACAAACCGTTAATGATATTAAATTATTATCTAAAAATGAAGAAAAACATTTACTGTCTATTTTAAATGATACAGTAATAGAATATCCGAAAGATAAAACAATCCATAAGTTGTTTGAGGAACAAGTGGAACAATCTCCAAATCGAGTGGCTGTAGTGGCAGGAGAAAGCCGGTTGACTTACCAAGAATTAAATGAGCGGGCAAACCAGTTAGCGCGTACCCTTAGAAGTAAGGGGATAGGTCCGGATACAGTCGTTGCGATTATGACAGAACGGAATACAGATATGTTAGTAGGTCTATTGGGTATACTGAAGGCAGGCGGTGCGTATCTTCCAATTGATCAAAAATTACCAAAACAGCGCATCGAATTTATGTTGAGGGATAGTAAAACAGGGTATATCCTTGGACAGGAAAAGCTGTTAGATACAGTAGAATTTGAAGGAACTAAAATCTATTTGGACAGTGAAAGCTCGTATCATATTAACGGCCACAATCTTGAGGAGGCATGTATGCCTAATAATTTGGCATACGTTATCTACACTTCAGGTTCAACAGGTACACCAAAAGGAGTTATGATTGAACATCAGTCCGTTAACAACTTTATTGAGGGGATGTCCAACAACCTTCAACTAGAGAAAGATATGAGGATGTTAAGTTTAACATCAATTTCATTTGATATTTTTGTATTAGAAACTATTTTTTCACTAGTAAAAGGGTTACGAGTAGTCATAGCCTCTTCTCAGCAACAGTTAGATATTCAAGAACTAGAAAAATTGATAAAAGAAAACTCGATTAATATAATACAGTCTACTCCTTCTCGGATGAGAAGTTTATTAGAACTAAAAAATCTACCAAATATTGAAAAGATAATTATTGGTGGGGAAGCACTGGGTAAAGATTTAGTAGTGAAAATCAAACAACTGACGGGCGCCCAACTATACAATGTATATGGCCCAACTGAAACGACAATATGGTCAACACTGAGTGAAATCGGATCTGAGAAAACTACTGTTAATATCGGAAAACCGATTGCCAATACACGTATTTATATTTGTAATGACAGAGAACTAGTTCCAATTGGAGTCGCAGGTGAGTTATGTATTGCAGGAGAAGGGCTTGCAAGAGGATATCTTGGCAATCCGACATTGACCGCAGAAAAGTTTGTGGAGAATCCATTTATTCCAGGTGAGAAGATGTACCGGACAGGTGACTTGGCAAGGTGGTTACCCGATGGTAACTTAGAGTTTTTGGGACGAATAGATCATCAGGTCAAAATCAGAGGGTACCGAATTGAACTTGGAGAGATTGAACATCAGCTATTGAAACACGAGGATGTGGAGGAAGTAGTTGTCATGGACCGAGAAGATGAAGTTGGTGAAAAGTATCTGTGTGGATATGTTGTCGCCAAACGTGATATCTCAGTAGCTGAACTAAGACAAACTTTGTTGGCTGAATTACCGGATTACATGATTCCATCTTACTTTATCCAGTTGGAGAAGTTTCCTTTAAATACAAATGGAAAGCTAGACCGGAAGGTCCTTCCGACTCCAGATTGGTCATCGATGGGCCACGTGGAGTATGTAGCGCCTAGAAACGAAACAGAGGAGCAATTGGCTCATCTTTGGCAAGAAATTCTATCTTTAAACCGGGAAGTTGGGATTCATGAAAACTTTTTTGAATTGGGCGGTCATTCCCTAAGAGCTACATCCTTGGTGTCAAAG
>NZ_JBITWA010000016.1:0-123420 GCF_044543425.1 Bacillus sp. NPDC077411
TAGGGACGCCGCGAATTCAAGGCTTTGGACATGAGCCGCTAGGCTTGTGGATGAATTAGCAATAAAAGAGAAAGTCTTTTGACTTTTGAAGCCCCTACTTCAAACAGACCGTAAGGTCGTTAAGTGGTGGGTAGTTTACGTTCCCTAACATGTCTGTTACTATATTAGAAGATAAACATCATCCTTATTTAGAAAACAAAGACGAGTTTAAGCGTATAATTTGGGGATTTGTCCTAAATACATCTACTCTTAAAACAACTTAAATATACTCATGAGAAAAGGAATTGTGGGAAACTATGGGTTTACTTGCTTTTGAATGGTACGGGAAGCAAGAGCATTCTATAACTTCATTTAATTAGCATCCTTCTTTGTTCTTCTACTATGTTTCAAATGCGAGATTACTTCTAACTTAAAAAGAAACAAGAAATGAGTGATCATGACACTAGAAGGGGCTAGCTCCTCACTTCACCCCAGCCATCGCACTCACACCCAAAAACAAGAGAATTAAGTAATATGCCGTTTTCAAAATAAAAGATTTGAATAGTATGTAGCGTAGGACAAACCCTACTCTATTGAAAAATGAAAGGAGTGAAGTCAATTGGCTATTATTAAACCATTTATGGCTAATAGACGGTTTAACTCAACAATTAGCGTTGGAACAGGAACAGGTGCAACTTTCAATATATTAGCAACTGCTTGTACTAATGATGCTGGTGCTGCAGCTACGGCATTTCCTTCGTCATTTGCATATTATAATTTGTATTTGAACGGACAATTACAAGCTGCAAGTGATTCCAGTGTAACTACAGCAGCTATTACAATTCCTAATGCAGATGCTTTAGATCCTGGTGTTCCAGTTACGATTGAGTTTGTTGTAAACTAATACTTTGCAATAAAAAAGCGGATTCTTTTAAAAGAATCCGCTTTTTACTGATTGATTAAAATAAATTGAAGTGTGATAGGAGTCCCAGCTGGTGGAACTTCATCGGTAAGTAGTGTCAATGTACCTGATTGTACGTCATAAGAATTCGTTGATTGTAAAATGCCGTTTATAAACAAATTCATATATGACACTTGTTTTGGTGCTAAAATTTCTGTAACTCCAAGTTGAGGTAAACCATCAACATTTTTATATACAAGTTTTGTACCATCAGAGACTGTAAAAAACATTAGATTTTTAACAGAAACCAGACCTTTAAAAGGGGGGCCTTGGGGACCCTGAGGGCCTTGAGGGCCTACTGGTCCTGGTTGAGGAAGAGGAAGAGCGCATGGAAAATAACAAGGTGACCCCTTTTTTTTAGAAGAAAATCTCAAAATAATAACCACCTTTTATACAAACATATGAGTATATTCTTACTATATGCAGAATGGGAAAATGTGTATATAACTAGGCAAGCCCTAATCGTATTAACTAAATCTTTTTGGGTTCTTTCACTAAAGATTCAGGATAGTTTAATAAGCGTAAGTAATTTTTAGGTGAATGTTTAGTCCGTATTCATTCGTAAATTTGTTTGAACTGGTGAAAAAATAAAATGTGTAACAGTATGTGCAAATGGATTTACATCTTCGATGAATTCCTCCGCTTTGGCGAAATTTTCAAATTGCATCTTTAGCATATAACAAGTATTTCCTGCTATACGGTAACAAAATTCTACGTTAGGAAGTTTCTCTATATAATTTTTAAACGATTTATAGTCTCCGTTTTTAACTGTTGCTTCAATTATACATTGAATAGGTAAACCTAATTTCTCGTAATCAATTTCTAAAGTATATCTTTTAATTATTCCAAATGACTCCATTTGTCTTACGCGTTCTGTTACGGATGGCGAAGATAAATTAACTCTTCTTCCAATTTCACTCATTGATAAACGACTATTATTATGTAATTCATCTATTATTTTTTTATCAATATTATCTATTTTCATATTTAAATAAATATCCTTTCTTTTGTTGATTATTTAAAGTGTTTTTAGATAATTCGTTTCTAATTTAATGTGATTTAATAATATTATTTTTTATAATTAATATAACAAGGAGGTGCTTTAAATGGCAAGAATTATTGAATCAAATTTGGGGGAATCACCATTTCAAAGACTTTTAGGGCATAACATAGAAGTGATGAAAGGGTGGTCTCATTTGGGAGATGTTTTAGAAAAAGAGGGACTGCTCTCTGCTGAGTTAAAGGAACAAGTAAGAAGAACGTTAGCACAAAGTAATGGCTGTGAGTACTGTAAAGCGAAAGGAAAACCTGAGTTTGATAAGTTTAATGAAAAAATATCTACTGCAGTAGGATTTGCGGAAGTGTTTTTAAAGCAAAAGGGAGAAATATCAAATTCAACTTTTGACATTTTGAGGGAATGTTTTAGTGAAAAAGAAATAAGTGAGCTGTGTGCATGTATTGCTTTTACCACTGCTTCGCAATATTTTGGTGCGATGCTGAAATTAGAAGCATTAGAGTAATTATAAAATATGTAATGGAGTATCCTTTTTAAAAAATATTAGTAACATTATTGAAAGCATGTTTTGAATAGATTCAAAACATGCTTTTCTTTTACACACTAACGTTTTTCTTCTTCACTGACACAAATTTTTCATCTAAAAAGTTCGTACCTATTACCCCGAGAATAATCATGACTGCTCCGATGATATGGTAATACGTGAGCTCTTCTTGTAAGAAAATTACACCAGCGAACATCGTAATTAAAGTGGATACATTGCTAAATACACTCATTTTTGATGCTTCTACAATGGATAAAGCGTAATTTGATAGGAATGCTGTTAACAGTGAAGAAAGGATTCCTAAATATAAGATGGAAACTAGAAATAACGAGCTTGTAAAGGGCTGAAAATAGAGATGCATCGTTCCAGCTGCAATATGATTTCCAATAGACAACGTATTAAAGCAAACAAACCCAATTACAGTCATCATATACGTTACATCGATTAATCGAAATTGTTTTGTCATCTTTCGTGCTAGAACGTTATAACCAGCTGATGATAATGCTGATAAAAGAATAAGTATAACACCCGTAAAACTGGTAGCATGAGAGCCTAATCCTTTCATAGCAAAAATGAAAATCACACCAGATACAGATAAAAGAAGGGATAATTTTTGCCAAATTGTTGTTCGTTCTTTTAAAAAGTAAGAGGCGCATACCATTGTGAAGATAGGAATGGTAGCCTGAATAATTCCTGCTTCAGAAGAAGATGTATACACTAATCCAAATGCTTGAAAAGTAAAGAATAAAGCCGGATATAGAATGGCTACAGGTAAAATAGAAAGCATATTTTTAAATGTAATATTTAATTTGATCAAACCGAATATTACTGGAATAGATGCGGTTAGAAAAGAAACGGTAAATCGATGAGCTAATGTATCCAGTGGTCCCGTGATTGTAAAGGTTAGTTTTACAAACATAAATGAAAAACCAATAATGAATGTATAAAGAATGGCTGCGGCGTATGCTTTTTTTATTTGTGTCATAATCACACCTCGTATCATCAATTTTCTTACTGGCCAGTATATGTAAATGGTAATGTTTTCTTGTGGGTGCTACAATACAAATAAATACAATCTGTACCGGTACAAAAATATATAGAGGTTTAAGCGTGTATAAATATTTAATTGTTTTTAATGATTTAGAAAAGTTAATTCAAACTGGTGAATTAAAAGAAGGAGATAAATTACCTTCTATTCGATTTTTAAGTGCGCGTTATCAATGCACGAAAAGTACCATTATTCGTGCGCTTCAAGAGTTAGAAAAAAGACATATGATATACTCCGTTTCGAAAAGCGGATACTATGTTGTGAAAAAAACAAACGAAAATCATGTTAGGTATAGTAGTGTCATAGATTTTGCAACATCTGCACCTGATCCGGATGTTTTTCCATATTTAGATTTTCAGCATTGCATGAATAAAGCAATTGATACATATAAAAATGATTTATTTATATACGGAACTCCGAAGGGATTGCCTTCGTTAATTCGAGTTGTTCAAAGGCAATTAACAAACTATCAAGTATTTACCAATGAAGAAAATATTTTTATTACATCAGGTGTTCAGCAGGCATTATCTTTGTTAACTTCTATTCCGTTTCCAAATAAAAAGAAAACAATTCTAATTGAACAGCCGAGTTATCATTTGTTTATCGAATATTTAGAAACGCATGGCATCCCTGTGAGTGGCATAGAACGAACAGCCGAAGGGATCGACTTAAACGAATTAGAACATATATTTCGAACAGAAGATATTAAATTTTTTTATACAATGCCGAGATTTCATAATCCATTAGGAACATCGTATTCTAAGAAAGAAAAGGAAGCTATTGTCCGTTTAGCGAAGAAGTATGATGTGTTTATTGTGGAAGATGATTATTTAGCGGATTTAGAAAGAGATGCTAAAGCAGATCCAATGTATAGTTATGATGATTCCTCCCATGTTATTTATTTGAAAAGTTACTCTAAAATTATTTTTCCAGGACTCCGAGTTGGTGTTGCAGTGATACCTGATTGTTTAGCTGAAAATTTCTTTACTTATAAAAAATTACTAGATATCGATAGCTCGATGATTTCACAAGCAGCTCTAGAAGTTTACATAAAGAGCGGTATGTTTGATCGGCATAAACAAAAAATTCGTGATTCCTATTACGAAAGATCCAAGAGATTAGTGGCTTCTTTGAAAGAATGGAGTAGTATGAACAAACAGTTATTTCAATATCACGATACAAATTTGCCGTGTGTGCATACACATATCATTCTAAATAAGAAGGTTATCGTGCAACCGCTTATTCGAAAGTTACTACAAAACAAAATATTACTAGATTCGATTGAGAAAAATTATTTATCTTCGTTTCCAAAAGAAAAAATATTAAAATTGAATGTGTCGAATGTAAAAACAGAAAGGATTGAAGAGGGGGTATATAAGATTATCGATGAATTGAAACGTATATAAATTAAAGGCGGAATTATTATATTTTTTCGAAATGGATATTTATGTTAAGATAGAAAAAAGATTATGAAGAAATGTACTTAAACTTAACGAGTGCTTTAGAAAAGGTGATGTTTATGAAAGAAGTTAATTCGAAAACGATTCATCCATCTATAAGGAAACTTTTATCCTTCGCTACATCAGATTTTAAAGTGGAGCAAGAATATGGAGAATATTCAAAATTATTAAATCGAAAATTATATAGTTTGGAGCTTGAGAGAGAAATTGTTGGTTGTATAGGCATTGAAATTATTAGTGTAAAAGAATGTGAAATTAAACATATTGCAGTATCTTCAGTTCAACGGGATAAAGGTATTGGTAGCAATATGATTAATTATATCTCTAATAAATATCCATTGATTTATGCTGAGACGGATAATGATGCAGTGGAATTTTATCGGAAATACGGTTTTGAGATAACAAGTCTTGGTGAAAAGTATCCAGGTGTAGAACGTTTTCTATGTGAATTTAGAAACGAATTACGAACTAACAAGCGCTTTAGTGTAGAAAGAACATAAAAATGTCGATTCCTTAGGGAATAGCGTCAGGTTTATGCGGATTTACAACGTTAAGCGGAAAAACTAACGGGTGCAGGTTAAGTTAGTAAGAGGATTAGATAAAACTGTGTCGAATATACTTTATTGGGTGAAATTAAAGTCTTGGAGGATACATTTTGAAGAAATATGAGATTAAAAATAACATTCCAACATTGGAAGAATACAAATATTTGTGTGATTCTGTGGGATGGACTAATTATATGAATTTTGAAGTGGTGGAAACATCACTTCAAAATTCTATTCACTGCATCACAGTCAATGATAATGATCAAATTGTGGGTATGGGGAGAATTGTTGGTGATGGGGCTATCTATTTCTATATTCAAGATATAGTGGTTCATCCAGATTATCAAAAGAATGGTATTGGAAAGGAAATAATGAATATTTTGGTTGAATACTTAAATCGGAATGCCCCAGATAAAGCGTTTATTGGTTTGTTTGCATCACAAGGTAAAAAATCATTCTATGAAAAATATGATTTTAAAGATTACTCACCCAACATGACGGGGATGTTTACTGTAATTTCAAAAAAATAGACATAATAAATTTGAAATTTTAGAAGAAGACCTGAATCAACATAGCTAACGGGGGCTTTAGTTGAATAAGAACAAATAAAAAAGTCGATTTTTTGGTTAAGAGATCGATTTTTTTTAATGGGTTGAAACCTCCTTAGCGTTGTAAAATTGCAATTTCCTGACGGTACCCCTTTAGGAATCTTGTTTGACATATGTTATCAAGACCTAATATTTAGAAGATGTAGACTTCTTGGTTAAAAATGTTAAAAAGGAATCTAGGAAAAAATGTTGAAATAACTTATAAAAAAGCTAGCTCTAAATAGGGAAGGAAGGTTAGATGAAAAAAATCTTAAATAAGTTATAAATTATAATTATTAGATTAGGTTTATACCATCCACGAGCCCCTCCATTTTGAATTTTTATGTAAAACTAACTATATATTCGGAGGGGAATTAGATGAGAAATGAACAAGAAATGATGGACCTTATAATAAACATGGCCAAGGAAGATGAACGTATTCGGGCAGTCTATATGAATGGTTCACGAACAAACCCAAATGTACCAAAAGATATGTTTCAGGATTATGATGTTGTTTATGTTGTGACAGAAACAGCACCTTTTATAAAAGATAAGACATGGATTCATGCTTTTGGAGATTTAATAATGATGCAAGAACCTGACAAAAGTGATTTTGGCAGGGGAATTGATTTTGATTTTGCTAGGTCTTATGGTTTTTTAATGCTCTTTACAGATGGAAATCGCATAGACCTTCGTATCCAAACAAAAGAAGTTATGTTTGAAGAGTATGAAAAAGATAAGCTCACTCTTCCCTTAATGGACAAAGATAATCTTTTGCCAGCAATCCCTTATCCTACCGATATAGATTACCATGTCAAAAAGCCGTCCAAAAGTGAATACGATAGCTATACAAACAATTTCTGGTGGTGTTTACAAAATGTTGCAAAAGGAATTTGGCGTGATGAACTCCCATATGCAAAACTAATGTTTGAATATACGACGAGAGATTCTTTGGATAAAATGGTTACTTGGTGGATTGGAATACAAGAAGATTTTCAAGTTTCACCAGGAAAGTTAGGGAAATATTTTAAGGAATATCTTCCAGAATCATATTGGAAAATGTACAAAGAAACCTATTCTAATTCTGATTATAAAAATATATGGGAATCAATATTTGTTACTTGTGAATTATTTAGAATCTTATCCAAAGATGTCGCTGAACACTTTAATTTCACATACCCAATTGAGGATGATAGAAATATGACTAAATACCTTAAACATGTTAGAGATTTACCTTCTGATAAAGGGGCGATTAAATGATTGAAATAATCTATGATGCCAGTACCCTCTTCCTCAAGGAATGAGAAGGGTGAAGCCCAATGAGTAGGAAGGGGACAAATTTTGGTTGGCGAAAGCCAAAGGAATGAAAAAGGAATTTCCTCAAATCAGACAGAATGTATGTAAAGAATGCTTTTGGTCTCAAAGCTATTGTTTGCTGACTGTAGGCGGCACACTATTAAAAGTTCTAAACCAATACATCGAAACACGAAACACAAGGACAAAACGAATGGGAGGTGATGACAATGTTGTTGAATCAAAAATATGAAATCTTTCCAACAGAAGCGCAAAAAGAAGTGTTAGACCGTTGGCTACAATATTGTCGTCAAACCTACAATTCAGCCTTGCTAGACAAAGAACGGAAATATAAGAAAAACAAAGAAAATTACGATCGTTATGATATGCAAAGACAACTTACATTGGACAAGAATGCGTATCCTTTTCTAAAAGAAATGCCTTCTCAGCCTTTGCAAGAAGTGTTTGCACGTCTGAAAAAAGCGTTTAATCATTTCTTTCGTAAAGATGCAAAGTATCCAAAACAGAAAAAGTATAAAGACTACAAGAGTATGACGTTTCCGCAATTTGGATTCAAACCAATTAGAGCATGTTTTGATCAATCTTTTTTCAAAACATGCTCTTCATAATGGATTACTTTTTATTTACTTGATAATATAACCGGTATGAAGATCCACAACAGGGATGTTGTTTATCTTCATACCGGTTATATCACTTTGCTGTATTTCCACATCCCTAAGGTTACTATGAGTTATTTTACTACCTTTAAGATTACATCTTTTAAACGTAATTGGATTATCTTCTTCTCCAAGATTTGTATCAACGAAACGAACCCCATCTAAAGTCACTAAGGCCATTTCACTGTTAGAAAAATTTAAATCAGCAAACAATGTGTTTCTAAAATTTATATTATGGAACTTTGAATGACTAAGATTACAGTTGTTAATATGGCTGCTCATCATGTTACTGTTGCTAAAAGAACTGTCTTTTAAAGTTACCTGATAGCACTCCGTCTTAGCCATATTGCAGCTTTCATACTGGGTATCTGAAATATCCTCATTTTCAACTAAGTTTTCTATTCTAGATGAAGTTTCTATTCTCTTTATGTAACAATAATCATCTTCTGTTTTAAAGGTTGTTTTATATCCCATTTTTTCATAAAAGAAGTGGTTGTTGATTTGTCTACTAGATGTTTCAAGATCCCAAGTCCTCACATTTAAAAACTCTTGTTCTATCAAAGTTATGACTTTTGACCCTATGCCTTTCCCCTGAGAGTTAGGGTCTACAAAAATACGGTCTATTCTCCCAAAAGACTGACCTGAAATCGTGACAATAATTCCACCCACAATCATTTCGTTGTATAGAATTTTGAAGCAATTTAACTCCTTGATCATATACTTGGTCATTTCAATTGAAGCATACCCTGGTGGCTGAATGTTATAGTCAATTATATTCTCTTGATTTGGGAACCATTTTTTTGCTTCTTCATTAAAGGTCTTTTTTGAAATCTCTGTTAATGTTTCAGCGTCTATAATAGATGCTTTCTCAATCCTTATTGCTGACATTTAAACGTCTCCTTTAAACTAAAATAGGTTGTCTTCAATCCTTATATTACCATAAAAAACAATCTTTAGTTTTCAGTTGGCCTGCTTGGATTGTTTAAACATTCAAATATTTTGTTTATATTTTAGTATGTATAAAAAGAGAGGATATTCGTCTCTATAATAAACGAACGAATCTCTCTTCATAATATTAATGAGTAAAAGGAAATTCGTATTGAAATGGGGAATAATACATTACTACCTATTAATGAGGGAGAAAAGACAAAACGAATAACATTCATTTAATAGAATGAGGGGGATTATTTTGAGCAATCGAACTTTAAAACTTACTAAAGCAATTCATAACATAATAGATGAACAATTTTCTGGAGCTATTTACATCAAGGATAACAATGAAGTCTTATTTGAATCGGCATTTGGTTATGCGAATAGGGCTGATAAAAAATTGAATACTGTTCATACACGCTTTGGAATTGCATCTGGCTGTAAGTTGTTTACAGCTGTTGCTATTTGCCAACTTGTTGAAAAAGGTTTACTATCATTTGAAACTCGTCTTGAAGATTGTTTAAATATAAAATTCCCGAATTTTAACAAAGACATAACAATTCATCACCTTTTGACTCACACTTCTGGAATACCAGACTATTTTGATGAACAAGTAATGGATAACTTTGAGGATCTTTGGAAACAAACACCTATGTATCTTTTAAATGACGTAAAAGATTTTCTTCCTTTATTTCAAAAGGGGAACATGATGTTTCAACCTGGAGAGAAATTCCACTACAATAATGCTGGATTCATTGTTTTAGGTTTAATCGTAGAACAACAATCAGGACTTTCTTTTACCAACTATATTGAATCAAATCTCTTCCAACGATGTGGAATGAATGATTCAGGATATTTTTCTTTAGATCAACTCCCTAAAAACACTGCCTATGGGTACATAGATAATAAAGATGGAACATGGAGAACGAATATCTACTCTATTCCGATAAAAGGTGGAGCTGATGGGGGGGCTTTTATCACATCATCAGATATGATCAAATTTTGGGAAACATTGTTTAATCATCAGCTTTTGAGTAAAGAATGTACAGAAATACTTTTGAATTCACAAACCTATGTTAAAGATGGGGTAGATTATGGGTATGGACTTTGGATCACTAAAAGTGAAGAATCTATAATTAAATATCATGTAATGGGATATGACCCTGGCGTGAGTTTCCATTCAGCTTTTTATCCTAAGTCAGGAATCAAGATAGTAGTATCTTCAAACAAAAGTTCAGGAGCCTTTGAAGTAATGAAGGGGATTGAAGAAATTATTTTTGAGAGATGATCAAACATTATTTGATTAAAGGACCATATAGTTGAATAACAAAAGGAAAAATTTTTCAAATGATATCCGGTTTAAAAAGAGGATTTTATATTTATATAACGAAATAAATTAAAAGATAAGGGAGGCGATATTATGGATATGAAAATGAAGAAAGGCATGGAGAACACGTGTAAAAATTATAAGGAAAAGGAGTTTTTCTATTGAACCAAGCTTTGCTTATTATTGATGTCCAGCAAGAATTAGTTGATGGTAATAATGAAACGAAAAGTGTGTTTAATAAAGAAGTATTATTAGATCACATTAACTTAGTTATTAATAAGGCAATAGAATCACAGGCTTTAATCGTCTTTATAAGGGATAAAGATGTTGCTGAAGGAAAAGGTCCAGGGTTTCAAATACACCCGAAAGTAAAAGTGCCAGTCACTGCAAAAATATTTGATAAAGCAGCTACAAATGCGTTTTATGGTACACCATTAATGGATTTTTTAAAGGAAAACGAGATTGAGCATCTTGTTATTATGGGATGTAAAACAGAACACTGTATTGACACGGCGGTTAGAACCGCAACGGTGAATCATTTTGATGTTACTTTAGTTGGGGATGGTCATTCGACAACAGATTCTTCAATTCTATCTGCTGAAAATATCATAAGTCATCATAATGAAATACTTCATGGTCATTATAATGTTGACAATTTTTCTGTTGTTCGGACTACCCAAGAAGATCTGTTTCAACCAATCCATGACAATTACCGGTAAATCGCCATTTGTCCACTTCATTTGAAAAGCGCGAAAAAATTATGGAAGATCCCAACTTATATATAAACGGCGTTATTGTTATATTTTAAAATGTGGTGAAGTATTTTTTACCAAAATGAAACACGTATAACCCCGTCTTAAAATTAGAACGGGGTTATATGTGTTTCAGACATTAGAATGTAATACATTTATTGTAATTTTACAAAAGGAGAGGAAAACTTTGAAAAAGTCAACTCATTGCGTTAGAAAAGAATTAAATCAGTTAATCCCTTTCCTCACTTCTTTAGAGGCAGTAAATGAAACGATATTTTTTAGTCCTATTTGTGAAGGGAAATGGTCAACGGCTGCAATTATCTCTCATTTCATGTATTGGGATCGATATATTTTAGAAGAACGTCTTGAAGGTATGGTGAACGGAGAGATACTTCCAAAATCTAAAGTGAATGTAGAAGACATGAATAGGCTGGCCAAGGGATATGCACATTCAGGAATTAGTAAGGTACAATTAATTCAAGAGGTCTGTGAAACAAGACAAAGATTATTAGATTCGTTAGCCGATAGCGATTTAGAGGGGATTTTCCATATAGAGTCAAATGAAATGACAGTGGATAAATATTTCAGAGGAATGGTGGAACATGACATCTATCATATAAAGCAAATTAAAGGATTTTTAAACTTTAGAGACAATTAAGTTAGTTATAAATATTAATAAGGCTAAAAAAAGAAACATGAGGGAAAATATGAGTAAAAAAAGAAAAAGAAAACAGAGAAAATATAATCAAAGGCAGCAGGCTATTAAAATGCAAAAAATAGCCCCGGAAATCAATTCGTCTAAAAGATTGATAGCTAAAATAATATATGGAATAACAGCAGCATGTATATGTGGAAGTTTATTTTTATTTGTTAAACCAACTCGTTTTTTGGATTCGATGATAATTTTTCTGGTAATGATGGCATTACTTTTTCTATATCTTGCATTGTTTGTACTGTTCGAGGAAGACAATAAGACTAATAACAATATAAATAAAGGAAAAAAATCGAGAAATGGCTCTTCAGGTTCATCATGGGGATATTGGGATAGTGATAATGGATGTGATAGTAGCAGTGATAGTGGATGTGGCAGTTCAGGAGATGGTGGGGGAGATGGCGGAGGAGGAGATTAGAAATTGGCTATCTTCTTCTAACCGGGATTGAGCTTAGTTAATTATTTCGAAAAGTTCTTGAACTCGACTGCGTTTTAGACAGGAATACAATTTATTTTACGCTAACAAGAAAAACAAAACTGCCAATTATTGCTTTTAAATAAAGTTTGATCAAAAATACCTCACAAATCTATATTTTGCGGTAAATAAGAAGAAACCATTTTGAAAAGACTTTTTGATCAAAATGGTTTCATATCCAGCTGATTTAAGTTTTGGTTTTATAAAGAAGTTTGATTATTTCTGTAATCCTTATTCCATTAAAGCGCCCGTTTGTTGAATAAAGAATCTAATCGTACAGTGGATATCTGTATATTTTTTACTCCGATTATTAAAAAGAAGTGATAATGCAAGCTGTTATTACAACATATTGCCACTTTCAACTTAGTTGTCATTAGAATGTTGTTCTACAAAATCAAGGATTTTAGCATTAACTTCGTTAGAGAACTCACCATTGATTGCGTGAGATGCATTTTTCCAGTTAACGATATCGATATCTTTAACATATTTTTTCCCAGTTTCAACTGCTTTTGCTGAATCGTGCATTGTACTTTTTTCAGCCATTAATGCAAGAACTGGAACATTGATATTCTTTAAATTCTCTTTAGTAAATAGATCAGGCGCTGGGGTTTCAAGTTTATAATTACGCATACCCGACTCAATTAATTTAGCAATAGGCTCATCGTCATTTGCTTTTGCTCCTCCAGAAACATAGCTTAACATCTTTTCTCTTATAAACTTAGGTACAACAGGTACGGAAGCTGGAATAGATGCAAGAATCATCTTTATGGGCATTTGTGCAAATACAAAGACTGGGTCCAATAAACTAGCCGAAGCAATATGCTCTGGATTATATCTGGCCAAATTCATTGTTGTCCAACCACCAACTGAGACACCCACGATATGCACTTTTTCTAAACCTAATCCTTCAATCGCTTCATTTAACCATTCTGCTTGTTGCTTTTGGCTTTCAATCACCTTCATTTGCACACTCATACCAGGTTCACCGAGTAAATCTATCGTGTAAACTGGTCTTTCCTCTCTTAGCCCTTCTAAATTCGGTACCCACATTGGAGTAGATGCACCACGGCCAGGGAGTAAGAGTATTGGATCTTTATGTTTGTTTTCCTCTTTAGTAAAGTAATAAGCACGAACTGTGCCATATTTCGTTTTTATATCTTTCGTCTCGTTAGGCTTTGGAAGAAGTGCCATTGATTCATCGTAAGCAATTTGAAAGTCTTCCTTCCCTTCTTTAGATGTAAAGTGACCAATCTTGTTATCATCTCTCTTCATTTTAACTCCTCCTCTTTTGACAAAAATATTGATGAGCTCTATCAATATAATCATCACAATAATCCATTAAAAATTTATCTCCTTCAGGCCAAAACGCACTTTGGTTTAACGATTTAGAAAATGCTTCATGTATTTCTTGATTGTCATCAGTTGCATATCGAATAAGGGGAGGACTAGAGGCTAACCTAGCGTTAGTCCCAAGATGGTCACAATGAGCGCAACGGCCATCAAGATCCAGCTAGGATGAAGGCGGCGCATTACCCAAAGAGAGATGATAGTACCATACAAATAATAATTACCTAAAAGTAAAAAGTTTCAAAAATCTTTAAATAAGTTCCGCCCTTTATATTCTTATTCAATATTAGAGCCTTTTTATTCTTTATATCCTTTAAATGAATTACATATAGGCGGGATAACTGCCCGTAAAAGCCCGATTGGTGAGGGCTTTCCGTCAGTGGGGGATGAAGAAAACCTCCACTGACGGAAGTTTCACTTTATTGTATTTTATCTTTGGAATGCGCAATATTATTAATTTCCATTCAAATGATAGATTAGTTGCACAACGCCAGAGGAGAACGTTCTTGTATTAATCATTTTTAAATTCATCCTCTGTTTTATATCAATAAACAACGGTTTTCCTTCTCCTAAAATAACAGGGTGAACAGATAATCTAAATTCATCAACAAGCCCTAAATTGATAAAAGTTGTAATAAGACTTGCTCCGCCATAAAGCCAGATGTCTTTACCAGGCTTATTCTTTAATTTATTTACTTCTTCAAAAATATTATCGTTTATGAATATTGCTTTACTATCAGTTCCTTTTTGCGTTTTGGAAAACACATATTTTTCTTTACTATGAACTAATTCCCAAATTTCTTTTTCAGTATCAGTATCTTCAATTCCTGGAGTAAATTGTCCCCATAAATCGAAGCTTTTTCTTCCATATAAAATAGTATCAATTTGATTTAAGAAATTAATAAACCCCATCTCAGAGTCCATGATGCACCAATCAACTTCCCCATTTTCTCCTTCAATAAAACCATCTAAAGTAACTGCTAAATCTAAAATTATTCTTCTTGGTCTTACGTTATTGGACATAATTCTTCCTCCCTTTAATCATTTAGATATTGTTTCTCCTGTCAAGTTTTTGTGAGTTCTGAATAAAGTTGCTGATGTTATTAAACTAACCTGCTCTTTAACTTAATAACAATCATCTCAAATTTCCATTATTCCCACAATTCATTTAAGAATATGGCCCTTTAACGGAACAACTTATTGTCACTCAACAGTTCCTTAACCGATCTTTTAATTCGGATGCTCTTTTCTTTTTTACTATAAAAACACCCCTTTAGATAACCATATCCAAAGGGGTAAAACGATACAACTTTTTTACAAACGGTATAACTTTCTTAAACTGTATTCATAATGATTTAAAAACCACTTTATTAAAAAATTAAATTACTGCATCAAAGTCAATTGATTTAGGCATAGAGGCTGCTTTTTTCATAAGCACTTCCCATAATTGTACGGATTTGTTCCACTCGGCTGCGCCCTGTTCCTTTTGATACATAGCATTCTCATAACTGAGAGTAAGTTGCTGCATATCAGTCGAACTGTAAAGCGTGTCGATACGGAGTGCGTACTCTCGTAATGTTTGACTTTCATTTCGGGGTATACCGATTCTCGCAAATTGTTTTAAAAGTGCATCGTAGGCTTTTGGATAAACGGCATCACCTTTTCGGTATTTATAGAAAAGAATCACAAAAAATGTAAGCCATTTCATTCTAGTGGTAAAGAGAATGTACCCTATGATACTTATTGGTATAGTAGAGAGGAATACATACCACCAAGAAAATTCTTTTTTAGAATTTGTAATCTTTTTGGTAGAAACTTCTTCTGTATTTTCTATTAAACTTTTGAGTTTTGCTTCATTGTTCCGCTGCTGCATTTGTTCGTTGTTAGAGTTGATTACTTCGCTATTTTGCGAAGTAGAAGCTGGAGCGTTATTTATAAAATAATATGGATTGGTAAATCCTTTTGTTGGTTCGAACGGAATCCATCCGTATCCTGGAAAGTATACTTCGACCCAAGAGTGTGCGTTATTGTTTGCGATTTTATAAACGTTATCACCTAATGTATTGTCAAGAGTTCCTTCTGTATAGCCTTTTACCCAGCGAGCTGGAATCGAGGCGGAACGTAGTAATACAATCATAGACGTCGAAAAATTATTACAGTATCCTCTTTTTGTATCGAAAAGGAATTGATCTACATAATCTTGGTTTTTGGCAGGCACCATGACATTGATTGTTTCGTATACAAAAGAATTGTCTGTTAAGTAATTTTCAATAGCTAATACTTTATCATAGCGGTTGTCTTTATCATTTGTAAGATTGACAGCTAAGTCTTTTACTCGCTGTGGTAATGATTCGGGAAGCTGTGTATACTTAGTTCTGAAATAAGAACTTGTTTCATGACCTTCATTTGGTTTTACAGCTTTCAAATTTTCTATGGAAAACTGCGGGGTCTCATATGTTACTTTATACGAATTTAAAGTAGTAGAAGAGTCTCCGTTCATTGTATAAATTTTTTCTGAAAATGGATCAACGCTGTATGATATGTCAGAAGTAGCCTCAACTGATACTAATCCTGCTGGATAAATAAGGTGAGGATAACTTTTTTGCATAGTAATCGTTGCTGCGGTTGTCTCCATTTTTATGTTTTGTTCGTACCAGCTCATGACGTCATTTTTATTTTTAAAAGAAATTTTTTTTGGCTTTTCAGAAACTTCCCAGCCTTTTCCCGTATAAAAGTCTTTTGTTTCTACTCTCCAATATTGTTTGTTTTGCGTTTGCGCTGTAAAAACAATTGTATGATCTGCCTCAAAAGGACCGCCTAATTGCGAGTCATCTAAACCGTACCCGATTTTAGAAACTTTTGGTTTCTCATTTGCTTCAGATGTTTTGAATTTTAAAAAATTCATCGGATTGGTCCATTGAGGGCCGAATTTTGGAGCAAAGTATGCAATGGTTGTGGACAATACAATAAATATCGCAAGAGGTCTAAGTAATTTTGTAAGATGTCTAGCATAATTTTGTAATTGTTCACTCGCTTTTATCCGTTCGATTTGAAGAAGACTAAGCATAAAAAAGCCGATGACAACGGTACGAATAATCGCATAATTTGAATTGTATAAATGTAAGTTATGAAAAGTCGAGATATAAATGATAGTCAAAATAAGAAATAACAATCCGCGTTTTTTATGAATCATCCAAAAAGAGATGAAAGAACTCAAAAACCAGAATGATAGAAAAAATAAGAATGTCGGAAAAACTGGAGAAATATCTAGCAAATTTCCCTGAAAAAACAGGGAGGCGTTTTGAGAAATATCAGAAAAGAATGTTGTGAGCCAAGATGGATTTATAAAGGCATTTTTATAATATAAGGAATGAATAATGAATAAAATTGTTACAACCTTAATTGGAATTTGCCACTTCGTTTGAAAAAAAGAGAGAGTGAAGCAAATTCCTATAAATATTACAAAAATATCTAGTCTACCTACATTTGTAATACCTATAAGCGGCCTTACCCACTCTAGTAAAAGAAGAAATCCGCATATATGTATAAAGAATCTACTCATATCCCATTGATTTTTCACTTGTAATGTTTTCATTTGCTCACCTCAAAAAACACGTTCGTATAACGGTTTTCATAAACCACTTTTACCATTATTTTTCGTTTTTGTAGAGTTTCTAGTATACTTAGTTCTCGATGTGAGAGTTGGTTTGCTTTTTCTTTCACGACGAACACTATTAATTTTCTATTTTTTATCGCTGCGCAATCAGCTGCTTTTTGAATATCGAGAGAAAGATCGCTTGTGACAAGTATAGTAGTGATTGGCTGATACATTTTTCTTAATTCCATTTCTACACTTTGAGAGAGCGGGAATATACTGTCTGCTTGTACTTTCGCTAAATGACAAAAGATTTGTTGCAACTGAGTATCTCCATTATCTAAAGGGAATACAGTTCGTTCTTTTCCGACAGACACGAATGACGCTGGTGAATTTTGCTTCAAGACAGCCTTTACAATAGAGGCAGTAAACGTAACAACTGATTCGAATAGGGAAGATGGGGTTCTGTCCATGAATATCATGATATTATGGCTGCGCTGTTGCTCAAACTCTTTCGTCATAATATTGTTTGTTCGAGCAGTTGCCTTCCAATCAATCCATGAAAAACGATCACCAGGTTTATATTCTCTGACACCGACAGAGACTGTAGAGTCTTTTGTTAAATTTATATTTGCTGAAAGTGCTCCTTGTTCAAAATGATTTTCTAATTGTCGATAAGTTATATCTACATACTTGGGATAGACTAAAAATGTATCAGGGACTGAAAAAAATGTCTCTTTTTCCATAATACCGAATAGATCGCCAGTTTTTACACGTATGCTCGAAAAAGTGTGCTCTCCTCTAGGGATTGTATCGATGACATATTGAAACGAAATACTTTGTTTTAACCCTGGAAATAGTATTACTTTATTCGCCCTTGTTTGTTTATAATTTGTAAATTGTGGAGGCAGTTCATCTTCTACAACTAAATAAAGTAAGGGGAAAGGCAATTTTCTTTTTATTGTAATAGTGCTTAAAAATTGTTCTCCCGCCAAATATTCTTTTTGATTCGTTATTCGTCTCACTTCAGCGTCCCGTAAGGCGTAGAAGGGAAGTAGTAATGCGTAAAGGCTGAAAGGAATCGTACTGTAAAACAAAAACCAACTTACAAACCCTCCTTGCAGCATAGCATATACAAATGTTAAGACAAGGAATAGAGGGATCAACAACAACTTGGCAACATGATAAATTGCTCGTAGTAGTCGTTTCATCAAAGGTTCATCGTCCTTTGAGTCGGTACGGAAGTACGGGCAACGATTTTTGCGATAACTTTTTCTCCCGTTATACCTTCAAATTTCGCTTCCATTTTTAGAATAAGTCTGTGAGCTAAAACGTAGGGCGCTAAAAATTTAACGTCGTCTGGAATAACATAATTTCTGCCATGGATGAATGCAAAAGCCTGTGAAGCCTTCATTAAAGCAATAGACCCACGTGGACTTGCACCTAGCTGTATGGAATTATAAGACCGGGTTTGAGTGACAAGTTTTACAATGTAATGTTTGATTTCTTTGTCTATACATACTTCCCGTGTGCATAGTTGTAATTTCAATAATTCCTCTATTGTAATAATAGCCTGTAAACGGGAGAGAGGATTTGTTTTTTCCATACGATTTAAAATTTCAAATTCTTCTTCTGGAGTAGGATAACCCATTTTTAGCTTCAATAAGAAACGATCGAGCTGAGCTTCTGGCAAAGGATATGTTCCTTCATACTCAACCGGATTTTGCGTCGCCATTACAAAGAACGGTTTTGGTAACAGTCTTGTGATGCCATCTATTGTGATACTACCTTCCTCCATACTTTCAAGTAAGGCCGATTGTGTCTTCGGTGATGTACGATTAATTTCATCAGCAAGCACAAAGTTCCCCATAATTGGCCCAGGCTTAAACTCAAATTGTAATTCTTTTGGATTATAAATAGAAACACCTGTTACATCTGACGGCAGTAAATCAGGTGTGAATTGAATTCGCTTGTAATCGGCATCAATGGATTTAGAAAGGGCGCGGACTAACATTGTTTTTCCGACACCCGGAACATCTTCTAATAAAACATGCCCTTCAGCTAAGAGAGCTGTCAAAGTTAGGATCGTTTCTTTTCGTTTTCCTACCATCAATTTTTCAATATTGTCAATTATTTTTTCTACAATTGGATGTAATGTATCAAGCTGGGTCATTGTAATCCTCCTAAATTTTATAATCGTTTTCTAGTTCATTTACTGTGAAATAGAAATTAAGTTAAAGAAATGAGTTTTCTTCGGTTTATTGCAGTAGAATAGTAATCTAAGAAATAATTAGCATTTGTATTATATAAGTTAAAAATTGAAACCTATATTTTAGCTGGGAAGCCTTTAATCATGTATAGAAAAAGTTTAAATATAAAAAACATAATGACATACTTTATAATTTCGATATATCCAAAGGAAATCCTATCCTTAATTTCGTAAATATTCAGATTATTATTTTTAGTTCTACCTAATATCAGTGTTACTGATTTCTCTTAGTACCTTTTACGCAAGACCTTAGGAAAGCTTGAGAGTGTCATACCTGTGGCCTATTTGATTATTGTGGGTTTCCATGAATAATGCCATATAGTTGTTACACTATATATTCACATTAATTAACAAATTAAAGTTCAATTGTAACAATATGGTATAATTAGTTTATAAAGGTAATAATTAGTTTTTGAAAAATAGATAAAGAGGGGGGATTTTAATGGTATATATGCTTGTAAATATAGGAATTAGTCTATTGATTGGTATCATATTCATATTATCCGCACTACTATTAAAAAAATATCCAACTACAGATATTAATGCAGCATTTGGCTATCGAACGCGTCGATCTATGAAGAATATAGAGTTATGGCAGGCGGGGAATAAATATAGTGCTGAAATTATGAGGAAAAATGGTTTTTTAATGATTCTTATAGGAAGTATAATTAGCCTAACATTCAGGTATCCACAAACAATAATTGCACTCATAGCTCTTATGATACTATTAATAATTATTATGTTTGTTAGGGTAGAGACGAAATTAAAGGTAATGGAGAAATAATATAATAATTAATTACAAAATTTTTTATAAAAATCGTATCATGATTTATAGTTGAAGAATCCATTTTGCTCGAACTTTTTCAAAATGGATTCTTTTTATTTATCATAAATTAATGGTTTTTTAATCAAACTTTATTTAAAAACAAGAGTTAATTTAACTTGCAATCCGATTGTTAGAATTGTTAGATTTTTCCGCCTGCAAAAACCGTTGTGTTTCTGTAACAACAATCCCGCTTAATCCAATCAAACCAATTAAATTTGGGATTGCCATTAGTCCATTTGCAATATCAGAGAACGTCCAAACAAGTCCAAGTTTTAAATTTGCCCCAAACATGATTATACCAACAAAAATGAGACGGTAGTATCGAACTGCATGATAGCCAAATAAATATTCAACACATTTCTCTCCATAATATGACCAGCCTAACATTGTGGAATACGCAAATAAAATAATTGCGATGCCAAGGATCATACTTCCGGCGCTTCCAAATACAGTTTGAAATGCAAATGTCGTTGCTTCAACGCCCGTTTTACCGGAATTCCAAGCACCTGTTGTGATAAGTACTAAACCAGTGATTGTACATACAACAAATGTATCAAGGAACGTTCCCGTCATAGATACGAGTGCTTGTTTAGCGGGGGAGTCAGTCTTCGCAGCAGCGGCAGCAATTGGCGCACTGCCAAGTCCGGCTTCGTTTGCAAACACACCTCGCGCCATTCCGATTTGAATAGCTGAAGCAACAGTTGCTCCGGCAAAGCCCCCAGCAGCTGCAGTTCCATGAAAAGCACCTGAGAAAATGAGCTGGAATGCCGTTGGAATTTGATCTATATGATAAAAAATAATAATAAGTCCAGCAATGATATAAAAGAAAGCTTTAATTGGAACAAAAAAACCGGTCACTTTTCCTATTTTTTTTACGCCGCCTAAAATGACAATTGCGATGAAAAGAGCCATTACGATTCCAGTTGCGACAGGGGATACGGAAAAATTAATTTTCATAGCCTCAGCAACTGAATTAGACTGCACCATATTTCCAATTCCAAATGAAGCTGTTGTTCCGAAAATAGCAAATAATATAGCGAGCCATTTCTTTCCTAACCCATGTTCTAAATAATACATTGGACCACCCGAGTATTCTCCGTTAGCACCATGCATGCGATATTTTACTGCAAGAATCGCTTCTGAATATTTTGTTGCCATTCCAAACAAGGCAGTAATCCACATCCAAAACACTGCACCGGGTCCTCCGATAGATACTGCGGTTGCAACGCCAGCTATATTTCCCATCCCGATAGTAGCTGACATGGCGGTCATTAACGCTTGGAAGTGACTAATGTCACCTTTAGAAGAGTTGTCTTCCGATTTTCCAAATGCTAGCTTATGTGCGTATAATAGTTTGATAAATTGTAGGCCTCGCAAACGTACTGTAAGGAGGATTCCTGTTCCAACAAGCAGTACGAGTGTCGGCAGCCCCCATACGTAATGATTGATTACTTCTAATACTTGATTCACTGTTTCCATCTTTACTCTCCTTTAGAAAAAATAAAAAACCATTTCATGTAAACGAAATGGTCTCTGGAGATACAAGGAATAGAAAAATAAACCGATTCGGGAATCGGTATTTTCTGTCGCTTGTCTCTGTCCTTTTACCTGAGAGATTATCCGCTGTAATGGCGGATTTGCTCCTTCGGTGCCCTGTTTCCTCCATGTTGCTGTGCAACAGGAGGGAGTCTCTCCAGAGATTCGTCCCCATACAGTTCTACTTGAACACAAGACCTGAGAGTTTCAAAGCTGTCCGACCAGCTTTTTGCCCCATCGGTAGATCAAAAGATCTTCTCCTGTATGGTTCATCCGAATGCTATGAAATTAACATGAGTTATTATAATCACGATTTATATGATAAGTCAAGAAGGAAATATTTATAAATACAAATTGAAAAAACGAAATAAAAAACTTTTTTGTTTTTTAGATGGGCGAGAGAATCTGGCCATGCATAGAAGCGGTCAGGGTCTTTTCCTACCACATGCAAGGTTTTAAAATAAAGGGAAAAAAGCGAGCGAAAGTCATTTTTGTTCTGCATAATATTGACTTATAGGTTGAAAAATCAAAATGGATGTATATATCGATTTTGATTTTAAGCGCTCCTTTAAACTGGAAAATACTTTTTTTCGTAATTCATAGATCACTTTAGTAAGCACGTCATTATAATTTTCACATGTTAATTCATACATTTTCATATCACTATTATACTTTATCTCATCTATTTTAGGGTGAGAAGCATAATAGATTGTTCCTAACATAGTTATGAATTGATTAATAGTGGACTGTGTAAGAGTAACTTGTATGATATACTTTCTTCTCACAGTCACTGTTTATCCTCCATACAAATACTACTTTTGATGTGTATAATTAAGCATATGTTATGTTCAGAGATAAATATTGAAAATAATGAGGTAGTTTATGTTAAATTAGGCTAGCAGAATAAAGAGATTCATTTTTTTTAAAAATGAAGTGTAACCAAATCATATGTAAAGGAGAAATATATGAAACCATTACAAGGGAAAGTTGCAGTAGTAGCTGGTGGGACACGCGGTGCTGGAAGAGGCATTGCAATGATGCTTGGTGAAGCAGGTGCTACTGTATATGTGACAGGAAGAAGTACAAAAGGAAACTTATCATCAATGGGAAGAACAGAGACGATTGAAGAAACGGCTGAACTTGTAACGAAACAAGGCGGAAAAGGAATTGCGGTTCGCGTTGATCATACTGTGAAAGAAGATGTCGAAGCTTTATTCGTAAAAATTGCACAAGAGCAGAATGGGCAGTTAGATATTTTAGTGAATGATGTATGGGGAGGCGATCCACTGGCAGAGTGGAATGTACCATTTTGGGAACATAACTTAGATAATGGAATTCAAATGCAAAAAAACGCTGTACATTCTCATATGATAACAAGTCATTACGGTGTCCCGCTTATGGTGAAGAAGAAGAAAGGACTTGTTGTTGAGATTACAGATGGTGTTGATTACGAATATCGGGGGAATCTGTTTTATAGCCTCGCTAAAATTTCCACAATTCATTTAGCCCAGGCAATGGCAAGAGACTTAGCTCCCTACAATATAACATCTGTTGCAGTCAGTCCGGGCTTTTTACGTTCTGAAGCGATGTTAGATATATTCGGTGTGACAGAAAATAATTGGCAAGAAGGAGCAAAAAAAGATCCACATTTTATCGCATCAGAAACACCATTTTTTATCGGAAGAGCAATTGCTGCTTTAGCGAGCGATCCGAATGTTCATAAGAAAACGGGAAAAGCACTTAGTTCGTGGGAGTTAGCAAGAGAATATAAATTCAAAGATATAGATGGAAGACAGCCTGATTGGGGAAAATATTTTGACGAACATGTAAAACATACTTTATAAAGAATTGTAATGGATTTAGGAAAGAATAACTAAACACTTGTAACCATATTGTTTTTTTAGTTATTAGGATCTTTTTTTGATATTTACAGGATTACAAAAGGGTTAATGAATATTGACATGTAACCAAAAGGTGTTATATTATATCGAAGTGAAACCAAAGGGTTGCATTTTAAAATTAGGAAAGAAGGAAAAGTAATATGAACACATTACAAGATATTAAGCAAACAATCGTGCTAGAAGCACCTATTCAAAAAGTATGGGATACAGTATCAACTGCAGAAGGCATTGCATTATGGTTTATGCCAAATGATTTTCAAGCGGAAGTAGGACATGAATTTCATATTCAATCTCCTTTTGGACCATCTCCATGTAAAGTATTAGAAATTGATGCTCCTCATCATCTTTCTTTTGCTTGGGATACAGATGGCTGGATTGTTTCTTTTCTTTTAAAAGATTTAGGCGATAAAACTGAATTTACACTCATTCATGGTGGTTGGAAAGAGCCTGACTTTATTCTTCCAAAGCCGAATGAGAAAAGTTCTGTTATTCGTGAGAAAATGGCATTTGGTTGGATGGCCATTGTGAACGAAAAACTTAAAAAGGTTATTGAAGGCTAAGTGTCTCCATCAGCAGAAAATTACGATGTATTCCAAGCGATTGCTGATCCAACTCGTAGAGAGGTACTTCGATTACTGGCAGAAAAAGAATTACCTATTTCAGAAATAACATCTCATTTTCCGATTAGTCGTACAGCTGTCACAAAACATCTTCACATTCTTTCAGAGGCAAAGTTAGTCAGTGGAAAGAAGGTAGGAAGAGAAAAAATTTATCAGCTGCAGCCAGAACCTTTACAAGAATTAAAGCAGTGGCTTTCGTTTTACGAACAATTTTGGAATAATAAATTATCCATTTTGAAACATGTGGTTGAAAATGGAGAGAATCATGGATTAAAAATTGTTGAGACAAAATTAGATAAACAAGAGGAATAAGATCACTTTCTTCTATATGAAAAAGAGTATGTTTAAACATACTCTTTTATATTTGATAAACAGGATTAAGATTAATTTGAAGATGGTAATACTGTGTATAAATAGCTGTAAAAGGAATGGACTATATGCATATTGTTCTTGAAAGCATGATACTAATCGCTACAGGTATTATCGTTTTAAAATTTGCGGGAAGTAAGTCTCTTAGTCAAATGACAAGAGCTGAAATTATTGTCATTGTATCTATTGGACGCATTATAGTAGAGCCGGTTTTAAGTAAGAAGTTAGGAACAACAATATTAACCGCGTGTACATTTTCTATTGTTTTACTGATCATTCATTATTTGGAAGTGAAATCACGAAAGGTGGAACGATTCCTAGATGGTAACACGATCGTTATTATTAAAGATGGAAAAATTTTAAAGGATAACTTAAATCGTGCCAAAATGACAGAACAGCAATTATTTATGCATTTAAGAGAACAGGGAATTCATGACATTCAAACATTACAGCAAGCAACTGCAGAACCAAACGGCCGTATTGGCTATCAATTAACAGCTCAAGCACAGCCGGTTACTCGCGAAGTGTTAGAAAAAGTACTGCGGCAATATATTTCTAAAGAATAAGGAATATTCATGTGTCTATTTTTGAAAATCTAAAATTATTTCACGTAGCTTTTGTAGCCCAACATTTAAATCTTGATCACTTAGCATGGAGTAACTGATACGCATATACTCGTGTTTCGGTTCATGAACAAAGCAAGCTGTTCCGGGTAAAAAAGAAATGTTAGCTTCATTTGCTTTTTTTAGTAATGTAAATGAATTCATTGAATTCGGAAGGGAAACCCATAAATTAAAGCCGCCTTTTGGTACTTGAAAGTGAATTGTATCCGTTAAGGAAGCAAGTATTTCTATTGTAGTATCACGACGCATTTGTAAGGCAGTTCGTAGTTTTTCTAAATGATTCTTCATTCTTTCTGTCCGTAAAAAAGGTAAAATAGCTTTTTGCGTTAACTGCGGACTTCCTATATCCATTAATGCTTTTGCGGCATATAACCAATCAAATACAGGTCCTTCGGCTAGAATTGCTGCAATACGAATCCCAGGTGCTAACGTTTTGCTAAATCCTTTTAAATAAATCACATGACCATTTGTATCGAAATATTTAAGGGGAGCCGGAAGTGTAACATCATCAAAATAAATCTCACCAAAAGAGTCATCTTCTATAATAAAAAAGTGATAAAGTTCTGCTAATTCTATAAGTTCTTTTCGTCTTTGTTCACTCATTAATATCCCAGTAGGGTTATGAAAGGCAGGATTCACGTATAACAAAACTGGATTATTCTTTTGACACACCTCATCTAATAAATCAGAACGGATGCCTTGTTCATCAAGCACAATGGAAATAACGTTGATTCCTTTGTTAACAAACACATCAATGGCAGCACCATAGCACGGACTTTCTACTATTACCGTGTCTCCTGGTTTTAATAATGTTTGAGCGATTAAATCAATTCCTTGCTGGGCACCACTTGTAATTAATAAATGAGCAGGATCAGCGTTCAATCCTTGATAGTCTTTTAAATATTTGCAAACTTCCATGCGAAGCTCTTCATCACCTTGTACAGATCCGTATGTGGCTAAAATCATTTTGTCTTTGTCTAATATTTTTTGCATTTCACTTGATAGAAACGGATTAGGTAAAAGGCGTGGATAGAGAATGGCCTGAGAAAAATCATAATACTTTTTGTGGCGATTGATAATATATTGAGATCTTATTACATTAACAGCTTTCATATGTTGCCAGTGATATGGAGCATTTGTATGTAGAGAAGGAGAGTTTTTTCCTCTTATGTAAACCCCTTTTCCAGGCTGTATATATACATAGCCTTTTGTCTCAAGCAATTTATATGCTTTTCGAACCGTCAATACACTTATTTTTAAATCGTCTGCCATAGTGCGTAAAGAAGGAAGAACATCTCCATCTACTAATATGCCGCCTTGAATACGCTGAACGATTTGCTCGTAGATTTGCTGATAAAACGGTAAATTAGATTCTTTTCGGATTATAATCTTCATTACTCTCACCTAATCTTCTTTTTATTTTCATTTAAACTGAAAAAAACTTTATAATCAACATAAAATATATACAACTGTTATATAGCTTGATGTACTGTTATACACTGTTTTCTCTATACTCATTTCAAGAATGAAAAGGGGGAAGCAGTATGATTATTTTCAATTATCTTCTTATTTGTGTCATTTTTGGGACGACATTTTTAACGATTAAAATAGGAATTGCAGCAGGGGCTCCGCCGATTTTTTCAGCGGGGATTCGTTTCTTTTTGGCAGGTATAGTTGTGATTATGTTTTTTATCATGAAACGGAAACAAGTTCTACCATACCTTTTCATAAGAAGGATTATGTTCGCTGGTTTTTGTCTTACATTTATGACCTTCGCAACTTTATATTGGGCAGAGCAATATATCTCATCGGGATTAGCAGCCGTTCTTTCCGCTACAGGTCCAATGATGATTTTATTGCTTCAAACGAAACGAACGAAAATGAAATTGAGAAGGGAACAACTTTTTGCCCTTGTACTTGCTCTTATAGGAGTTGTATGCATTTCTTTACCAGGGTTACAACAGCAATTCTCTTATACTTGGAGCATTGCTTGCCTTGTTATATTAGTAGGAGAATTCTTCTACGGAATGGGCGCTATTCATTCAAAGGGAATTTTATCAGATTTACTAGATGTCTCACCATTTTTGATTAATGGTATTCAAATGTTATATGGAGGTCTATTACTAATAGTTTGTTCTCTTTTATTAGAACATCCGAATCTATCTGCCTTAACTACATGGAACGTTCAATGGCCGATTCTGTATTTAATATTTATAGGTTCAATAGGTGGGCATGGCTTATACTATTGGCTATTATCCAAAACCAATCCTGTATTTCCATCTACTTGGCTTTATGTTTCGCCATTAATTGCTGTTATAACAGGATATATGTTTTTAGGTGAACCAATCAAACCAGTGATGGGAATTGGAGCTTTCTTCATATTAATCGGTGTTTTTATGGCGAATCGATCCACACTTGAGGTGTATTGGAGGCAAGGGAAACTGTTGAAAAAAGAGATGTAAGGTTTTTTATTTCATTCATGATTTTTAAAAGTGAAAGGACGTCTTAAGACTTGTTGTCTTATGGACGTCCTTTTTTCGGCAAGATGATATTGAATGATGTTCCTTTCGAAGGCTCGCTTTTGGCAGAAATTGTACCATTATGAGCATGTACAAGTTTATAGACAATTGCCATTCCAAGGCCAGTCCCTTCGGAAGAGGAATCAGTTGTTGTTCCTCGGTAATATTGTTGAAAAAGATTTTCTATCATATGAGGGGACATGCCAACACCGTTGTCCATAATATGGATAACTACATGTTTATCATTATCAGAAAGTGTTGTATATATATCGGTATGTTCAGGGTTGTGTAAAATCGAATTCATGAGAATGTTTTGTAAGATACGTTGCATAAATTTATGATCGAATTCAACATTAATTACAGGCGTATCCGCTTTAAAGTGAAGTTTATAGTTACTTGCTTGCGGATCATGACTAATGTCGGCAACAACTCTTTTTGCAAATTCGACTAAATCTTGATTCGTTTTATGTAAAGGTAATGTGCCTTCCGTGCTATTTAGTTGTAAGACGAGGCTTAAATCTTGAATTAATTCTTCCATATGTTTTCCTTTATCATCAATTTCTTGGATAAAAGATTGAACCTCATCTTTTGACCACTCATACTGATCATTTAATAAAAGCGCTGAATATCCCTTGATATATGTTAGTGGTGTTTTTAAATCATGCGAAATACCAGCAATCCATTCTTGTTTGGCGTGCTCTATTTTTTCTCTTTCTATTTCAGCAGCTTGTAATTTTACAGCTAATATTTGAAGCTGTTGAAGTACCTCCTGATACAGAAGATAACGCATACGAAGTTTTCCCTTTTTGGTATAAATCTTTTGCAAACCTTTAGGTTGCTTGTAGTTTTCTTGTGAGAGTTGATGGATCCAAGTCATTATGAATCCAATCGGACCACCAAAATACCATCCAAACAAGCCAATGCAAAGAATTGTGCTAATAACAAAAGTCCCAGCCACAAGCAAACCTTCAGTGTTTTCATTAACAATGATACCGAACAGCGGAAAAATACCTTCAACAATAATGACAATGCAAAAACCAGTTACAAGCATCCAAAGAATAAGTCCTAATGCTAAATGGAATGTAAAGCGAGTTTTTATTCGCATATAAACGCCTCATTTGGAGGGATGAATTTATAGCCAATTCCTCGTAAATTTACAATGATTTTTGGTTTGCGTGTATCATCACCAAGTTTTTTCCGCAGTTTGGATATATGGATCGTGACGGTTTTTTCTTCTCCAAAAACATCATTTCCCCACACGAATTCGTAGAGCTGTGCAGTTGTGAAAATACGATTCGGATTTTTGCAAAAGAAATGTAGTAACTCCAGCTCTTTTGCTGTGCATTCTACTAGATGATTTTTAACTGTTAATGTTGCAGATTCAGGGTTAAAAGTGAAGTAGTCATAATTGTATAAAGTACTTTGTTGTTGTGAACTCTCATACATTTTTTGACGACGAAGGATGACTTTTATTCGAGCTATTACTTCTAAAGGATTAAAAGGTTTTGTAATATAATCATCTCCGCCTATTCCTAAACCTGTCAATTTATCGAAGTCTGTTGAGCGTGCGCTAATAAAAATGATAGGTGTATTTGTATTTTTTCGGATTTCTGTACATAGTTCAAACCCACTTATATCTGGAAGCATGATATCGAGCAAAATAATATCATATACTTTTTCTTTGATACGCCGCAGCGCATCTTTTCCTGTTGAGACAGTTTCTATATGAATGAAATTCTCTTTCCTTAGTATTATTTCTAATAATTTCAATATACCAACTTCGTCATCTATTACTAATATTTTTGCAGATTCCATTTCGATTATCCCTCATTTCACCCTCATCATACCAATTTATTTTCAGTAGATGTTTATCCTAATAAAAATATTACAAGCATTTTCCATAGAGTTTACTTTGATTTTACTTTCATTCGTTAAGCTTATTGTAACATATCAATATAAAGCAGGAGGGACTGCGAGTGGAATATGTTATCAAAATTAACAAATTAAGCAAGATGTTTAAGGGAACTGAAACGGTTTCTAATGTCAATATGAAAATTAATAGAGGAGAGATTTACGGGTTTTTAGGACCGAATGGCGCTGGAAAAACAACTATTATGAAGATGATCTTAAATTTAGTAAAGCCATCTTCTGGTGAGATTATTGTATTAAATCAGCCTGTTTTACCAACATCTTATCAATATTTAGAGAAAATAGGCAGCATCATTGAATACCCAGTGTTTTATGACCGGTTAACAGCAAAGGAAAATTTAGACTTTCATTGTGAATACATTGGCTATCATGATAAAAGAGCGGTGGGTGAAGCTTTAGAAATTGTAGGACTTAAAGAGGTGGCAAATAAGAAAATTCATGAATTTTCTTTAGGGATGAAGCAACGATTAGGGATTGCGCGGGCGATTGTTACGAAACCGGAAATTTTAATTCTTGATGAACCTATCAATGGACTTGATCCAATCGGAATTAAAGACATTCGGGAGCTTTTATTACTTTTAAAAGAGGAATATGGAATTACCATTTTAATTTCAAGCCATATTGTATCCGAAATAGAATCTATAGCAGATACGATAGGCATTATTAATCAGGGGAAATTATTAAAAGAAGTAAAAATGGAAGAAATCAGAAAAGAAAATATCGAATATCTTGAAATCGAAGTAGACAATTTGAAAAAAACGACACAGGTACTGGAAGATACATTAGGAATTAAAAAATATGAAATAGTAGACCAGAATACGATTCGGATTTTTGAACAAGCCATTTCTCAATATCAAATCAATAAAGAATTGATATTGAATGACGTCATAGTAAAGAGAATTGAAAGAAAACAACACAATTTAGAAGAGTACTTTTTAAACCTTATTAATGGAGGCGGTCAACATGTTTAAACTTATGAAACTAGAATGGGAAAAACATTTCTTATCTAGTTATTTTAAAGGACTAGCAATTTGTATTGTTGGAATTTTCGCTGCTGCTGGTCTTATGGCAATAGGTTCTAAAGGTGAGAGTGAGCAAATGTTTCCAGATTATATGGCATTCATGTCTTTAACAAATATTCTTATTAGAATAACATTTATAATTTTTTCAAGCGTAATTTTATCGCGTTTAGTTATTGATGAATACAAGAGCAAAACGATTCAAGTAGTGTTTACCTATCCATTACAACGGAAAAAATTACTTCAAGCTAAGTTATCAATTGTTTTTGGATTTTGTTTTTTCAGCATAATTTTCACTACTTTTATTATCAGTATGTTAACTTTCTTCTTAAACCCAATTATAGGGTTCTTTGAAACACCTGTTAGTATAAATGAAATAATTGCTACAGTTCCAACTACTTTTATTCATGCATTTATGATGGCTGGAGTAAGCCTGATTCCTTTATATTTTGGTATGAGAAAAAAATCAACCGCTACAACAATTACCTCAGCTGTATTAATAGGTTTTTTGATTAACTCAACTATTTCTAATGGCGGTAGTTCGACTAGTTTATTCGAATTCATTGGGGTACCAATTGCATTCTGTCTACTTGGTCTAATCATTGGATATCTTTCTTATTATAAAATTGACAAAATTGATGTTGCTTAAACAAAGCGAGGATGGAGTAATATTCAAATTCAACAAGGGATGGGGAATAAAAATTGAAAAAAATGATACTAGCTTCTACTGCATTAATTGTAACTGGTGGATTCGTTTTTAGCTTCAAAGAAGTAGGAGGAAAGAGTTTTGAAAAAGAAACTTCCTTTGAAGCAGATAGTATTGAAGAAGTGGAGATAAACAATGAATCTTGGGATATAGAGTTCAAAAATACGAAATCAAAAAAAATAACAATCGAAGTTGAAGGAAAACAAAAGGACAAGAAAAAAGATCCCGTAACAATTAAAAATGATGGGAAGAAAATAGAAATGAATCAAAAAGACCAAAAGGGAATACTTGAAGGATTCAGTTTCGGGAAGAAAGGTACAATCTATATTTCTATCCCAAAGAATGAAATAGATACGATTACATTGAATAATAGTTTCGGTGATATAAAAATGAAAGATGTAGCGACTAAAAATATTGTAATTTCAAACGACTCTGGTGCTGAAAAAATTGAAGGACTGTCAGCGGATAAGGGGAAGTTTACATCAAAAGATGGGGAATTCAGCTTGAAAGATAGCTCGTTAAAGGCATTAACTGTAGCTTCCACTACTGGTGATAATTATATTACAAGTGTGACTAGTCCTAAAATGAAAGTTACTTCAACAGAGGGTGAAGTAACAATTAAAAATTCAAAAGAAGGAGAGTCATTGTTTGTAGAAACAAAATCAGGAGATATCGCTGTATCTTATCAAGAAGCTCCGACTTCATTAATGCTCACTGCTAATAGTCATTCATCTGATATAACAGTTAAATTAAATAGCTTTAAGAAAAAAAAGGATACTGAACAATCGAAAGAAGGAATCATTGGTGATGCAGCAAATAAATTGGAAGTTTTAAGTAAAGAAGGAACAATAAAGATAAATTAACATATTTGCTGATTTGAAATAAAGCTTGACCCAAAATATGAATTGAAATTGTATTTGGAAACAAACAATAAGAACCCATTTTGAACAAAAATTAAAATGGGTTCTTATTGTTTAAATTATATTTAAGTTTTATAAAAAAGTTCGATTATTTTCTTTGTTCTTTTTTGGTGAAATTACATTCCAATGATAAAAAAATTTAATTTTCTTTTTTTGATTGTGTTCTTAGATAATGAAGTATCTCCCTTGATGCAAACTCAATAAAGCCACTGATAAAATCTAACTTATCCTCTGCTAAAAAGGGAGTATAACCTTGAGGATTTCCAACATAGCCTTTGGGAGCAATCGATTTAGTTCTTTCGCCTCCTTTTTGCCACTCTTCCAAATCTTCCTTGCTTAATAGCCTAGGGGCTAGTTCTTCGATTTTTTCTTGCCTTACCAAATCGGGGAAATATTTTACAAATCGTGCTGTCCCCTGCGCTCCTGCGTGAAAATCTGGATAGCGAGGAGGGGGCTCGAACGAACCAAAGGAAAAATCGATATCAAAAATCAAGAATTCTTCTCGATCTTTCGTGATTCCTAACTGGTCCGCTAACAAATTAGCAATAACTGAACGAACATCAATATTTAGTGTTTGCCTTGTCTTTCTAATTGCTCCTATTAGCGCATCACCATGTTGTTGATCCCCGTGAATATCAATAACAAATATATGCTTTGCTCCCCATCTGAATAGGGATTCCCACATATCGAATAAGACTGCATGTACGGTTTCCTTTCTTGATGTAAAAGAACCGGGAAATGCGCCCGTAATATGATTTACACCAAAGTAATAAGGAGGTGCTATTATAGTTGGAATGTTCTCTTTTTCTAACCGTTTTTTTATACAACGACAAATATAATGGCTCTCGTAAATATCAACCCCTGTAGGTAAGTGGGGGCCTTGTTGCTCAATCACACCAGTCGGTGACAGCACCACTGCACCCTTTTGTAATGCCTCTTCAATTTCTAGCCATGTCATATCAGCAACAGTATCTTTGAAAATAGAATACATGAATCTACCCCATTTCATATATTTACATTAAGTTATTCAATTTGTAGGCTATAATTTAGGAAAATAAATTAATTATACAGTTAGAAATTCAACTTCTATAATCATTATTCCTTTTGCATACCCTGTCCCGTTAATATTCAATTAAAAAAGGAAAATCTTGCATTAAATCTAAAATAAAACTAAAAACATGTATTTGCAGCTGGTCATGATGAAAGGATTTTCCGACTGAATGAAAATATTCTATGTTTGGGTATGAAAGAAGGGGTTTTTCGTGAATTTTCGGTACAATTTGCAAGAGTAATGAATCATATGAGGTAATTTGCTATAGTTTTAGAAAAAATATCGAATTTATGAAGAGCTAGGCAGTATAAACAGTTTAAGGAAAATAAGAATAGTGTATTTTGTTGTGAAGATTGTAATCATAAAATACGTCTTGATGCCATTAAAAACTTTTTTAGATATGGAACTTTGTGAAAAAATGCAAGAGTTATTATACGAAAAACCCCTCTTATATATCGATGTTTTTACGATATATAAGAGGGGTTTGTATAAAATAAAATGTTAATTCACTTTCTTAATAAATCCTTTATAGTGACGTTTCACAAGCTGGCTTTCTAACGTTTTCATCGTTTCTAACGCGACACCGACAATAATGAGTAAGCTTGTCCCGCCAATTTGAGCGGAAGCTGGTAAATCAGAAATTTTTGTGAATATAATCGGTAAAATAGAGATTGCCCCTAAAAAGATTGCTCCGATAAAAGTTAAACGATATAAGATTTTTGTTACGTATTTCTCTGTCATTATCCCTGGTCGAATACCTGGAACATACCCGTTTTGTTTCTTCAAGTTTTCAGCCATTTGTTCAGGGTTTACTTGAACGAAGGCATAAAAGTATGTAAATGCAATAATGAGTCCAAGGTATAAACACATTCCAACTGGGTGTGAATAATCCAAATTTGTATTGATCCATTTGGACACCGCAGAGCTTGGAAACAGCTGCGCGATTGTTCGCGGCGTCATTAAAAATGCGGAAGCAAAGATAACAGGAATGACACCTGCACTATTTACCTTAAGAGGTAAGTGTGTATTTTTTGCTCCTTGATACGGATTGTTCCCAGTAGAAGCTTTTGCATATTGAATAGGAATTTTCCGATTTGCTTGTTGAATATAAATAACACCAACGATGATTGCTAAAATAACCAAAATAATTAATGCGATTTTTATAATATGCATAAAGAGTTGATCTCCAGCATTATGAATTTGTTGTAAGTATATTTGATTCATAATACTTGGAATTCCTGCCACAAGTCCTGCAAAAATAATAATTGAAATTCCGTTGCCTACTCCATTTGCAGTGATTTGTTCACCTAACCACATTAAAAACGCAGTACCAGCAGTTAATACGGTAGCAATTAATAAGTAGGTTTTTAGGCCTGGATCAGTTATTAATTGTCCACCTGCCATATTGTTAAAGCCAATAGACATTCCTATCGACTGAATGAATGCAAGAACAATTGTAAAGTAGCGGGTAAATTGAGCGGATTTTTTACGGCCCATTTCACCTTGCTTTGCCCACTCTGCAAATTTAGGAACGACATCCATCTGTAATAACTGCACGATGATGGAAGCTGTAATATACGGTGTGATGCCTACTGCAAAAATTGAAAAGTTTTGTAAGGCACCTCCGCCAAATACATTAAGCATTCCTAAAATATTTGTTTGATCTTGTAGTTTTAATACCTCAGCATTAGTATGAGGAACTGGAATGAATGTGCCAATCCGAAAAACGATTAACATCGCTAAAGTAAAAAGGATTTTGCTTCTGATCTCAGCTACTCTCATAAAGTTTGAAATTGTACGAAACATCATGTCGCCTCCTATATGTTTACTAATTATGTAAAGTAAAACTAGTTTTTATATCCTCACGTATAAACTGCAAACCTCCTTCCGAATAAAATTCATTATGACAAATGGATTTTCAAACAGTTTACGGATATAAAATAGAGCGATGTTTATGTTTTCGTAACAACTCAATAACCATAATATAACTATAAAATAAATATTTGTACAGAGGTAAGAATAAAAAGAATAAGTACATACAAGGGAATTTTGCTAGATTATAGGTAATTCGAATTGTTATAATATTCTCAAAAAAACAAAGGGGTTCACGATATGGAATTTCAATTACCTAACATAGACGGAGAAGAATTAACAATTACAATGATTCAAGAAGCGATGGAAACGGGTAAGTTAACAGCAAAAGACCTTGTTATGTATTATTTGTATCGAATCGCAAAGTATGATAAAGCCGGTCCTAATATAAACGCTATACTTGAAATGAATCCGGATGCTATTTTTCTTGCTGAATCATTGGATTATGAGCGAAAGAAAAAAGGAAAACGAGGGCCTCTTCATGGGATTCCAATTTTATTGAAAGATAATATAGAAACAGGAGATAAAATGCATACAAGTGCTGGTATGCTTGCTTTAGAAAACCATGTGAGTCAAAAAGATGCGTTTCTAGTGAAAAAGCTTCGAGACGCAGGAGCTATTATTTTAGGGAAAACGAATATGACAGAATTAGCAAATGGCATGTCGTTAAAAATGTGGGCTGGATATAGTGCAAGAGGAGGGCAAACTTTGAATCCTTATGGTCCTGAAGAATTTTTTGTAGGTGGGTCCAGTTCTGGTTCCGCTGCTGCAGTTACTGCAAACTTTACAGTATTATCAGTTGGTACAGAGACAGATGCCTCTATCTTAAGTCCAGCAATACAAAACTCTGTAGTTGGCATCAAACCGACTGTTGGACTGATTAGTAGATCGGGCATCATTCCGTTTACGTATTCACAAGATACTGCAGGGCCCATTGCTCGAACTGTAGAAGATGCTGCGCTTTTATTAAGTGTACTGAGTGGCAAAGATGAACTAGACCCAGCGACTTATCGTTGTGAAGAAAATGTTGTACAAGATTATACGGCATATTTAGATAAGAGTGGATTAAAGGGAGCGCGCATTGGTGTGTTTCAGCAGGTTGCTGAAGAAAATTTTCTACCAGGTGAGTTCGATGAACATTTATTCTCTAAAGTGATTCACATTTTGAAAGGAGCTGGGGCAGAAGTCATAGAGAATATTGAAATCCCTTCTTTCAATAGGAAATGGAGTTATGAAGTGCCAACTTATGAGATAAAACATAGTTTAGGAAATTATCTATATCAACTACCATCACATGTTCCTGTTCATAATGATCACGAATTAATAGAATTTAATAATAAACTTAGTGATAAAGCATTAAAGTACGGACAAAATATGCTTGAATATAGAGAGTCTCTACCAAATACATTAAGTAATTCGGAGTACATAATGGCGAAATTAGAAGATCTTTATTATTCACAAAATGAAGGAATAGATTTTGCGCTTCAAACATATAACCTGGATGCCATTTTATTCCCGGCCTATGTAGGGTCTACTCTTTCTGCAAAAGCAGGTTATCCATCAATTGCTTTACCAGCAGGATATATGGAAAACGGGCGTCCATTTGGCATTACTTTTGCGGGACCTGCATTTAGTGAGGGAACTTTAATTAAGATTGGTTACGCTTTTGAGCAAGTGACAAAATTTCGGAAACCTCCTAGTTCACTATAGAAAGTATAGTTGTTTTTGACGTAAGAAAAGAAGGACTCATGAATAAAAAATATGTACGGGTAGTGATATAGTGAAGATTGGTAAATTTGGAGAAGTAAATAAACTGAGTATCGATACAATAAGACATTATATGGATCTAGAGTTGATTGTGCCTGAAAAGAAGGGAGGGCATTATTTTTTTGATGAGCGCTGTCAAAACGTTTTAGAGCTTATTTTAGAATTTAAGGAGATGGGCTTTAGTTTAAACGAGATTAAAAAAATTTTTCTGTATAAAAATTTTGGTGAATTAACGGATTATGAACATGATACGTCCTATCAATCTTTATTTATGGATAAATATGAGCAGGTTGGGCAGGAAATAAATAATTTAGTAGAAATAAAGGAAAAGCTAAAGACGAAATTAGATGCGTTATCAGCAAAATCGAAAGGTTCAAGCTGGAGGATTGGGATTGATTTAAAAGTACTCGATATGCTGAAATGTTTAAAATGTAGTGCAAAGCTTATTCTTCAAGATGGGATCATTAATCGCAATCAAATTATGGAGGGAAAATTAACTTGCAATTGTGGAGAAGAATACCTTGTTGAATCAGGTATTTTAAAGGTTGGTAATTCATTTCAAGCGGCTTCGGGGCCCCATCATGAAGAATTTATTCTTGAATATATTCATGTAACTGATCCAACTTATTTGGAAAATATCCGTAAAGTTGGAGAATGGTTAAGGAGGAAACTTGGTCAATTAAACTTAAACGATAAAGTAGTACTTGAGCTAGGATCCGGAGTTGGCTTTTTTCTGCGAAATATTTTTCGGGAATTACCGGAAAATTGCTTGTATATTGCTGTTGATCGCAACTTAGAGAGGCATCGGTTTTTAAAAGGGGTATTAGAGAGATCTGGTGTCAAAAGAAACATTCTCTTTATTTGCGCTGACTTTTTAGATATACCTATACAGGAATACTCTGTCGATATCGTGATGGATCATTCGGGTACTAGTAATTATAGCTTTGAACATGAGGCGTTTTTGCTTCGTGAAGTGGATTCTCTTTTTAAGCCTGATTGTTACTTATTGGGATCGTTTATTGCTTTTAAAAACTTTAGCGCCAATAGCAAAATTGAAGCTAGATTCAGAGATAACTTTATAGCTAAAAGGATTAAGGAAAACATCAACACTTTAAATTATATTTCTATTGAAGAAAGGGCTTCCGAATATATTGATAGAGGTGGAAAGTACGAAAATTTCTTTGTGCAAGGTGAAGAAATTTATTCATATTCATTTTTTGGCAAAAGATAGGGTTAACCCTATCTTTTTTTCATTTCCCCCTGAAAATTTGTGGATTTCACGTATTGATATCGGGTTCACCCGGCAGCTTAAACTTTATTGTATAAAAAGTTAAGCGAGGTGGAGTATTTATGGAAGCATTACAAATGAATATAAGTAACGAAAAGAGCAAAAAAGAAATAAAAAACCTAGTCCTCTATTCTACAGGAAAGACTGTGTCAATATTTGGTACAGCTATTTATAATTTTGCGTTAGGATTATACGTTTTAAAGCAGACGGGTTCAGCGTTAAGCTTTGCAATTACTCTTATATTAGGATTTATTCCAATGATTATCATCAATCCGTTTGCTGGGGTGATTGTAGATAAAGTCAATAAAAAGAAGTTAGTTGTATTTATGGATCTTCTGAGCGGAATTTTGTTAGTTTCTGTTTATATATTTTGTATGAAATATGAATTGAATTTACTCATCATTTATGCCACTACCTTCCTTTTAACGGTGTTTACTACTTTCTTTGGAATAGGTTTAGAAGCTGCGAAGCCAAACATTGTATCTGAAAAGATGTTGATGAATATTAATTCTATTAGTAAAATAATCGACTCAATCTCTTCAATTATGGGACCTATGTTAGGCGGGATTGTTTTTGCAATCTTTGATATGAAAACTTTTATTATTATAAATGGAATTTCTTTTATCCTTTCCGGATTATCAATGATGTTTATTCATTTCAAGCTTTTCAATCATCAATCAAATGATGAGCATTCAGATGAAAAAATTCATTTAATTAGAGATATGAAAGAGGGATTTAACTATTTATTCGAAAGAAAGAGTATTAAGAGCATGTTTATGATCTTAATATTAATTAATTTCTTTCTCGGTTTTGCTGTGACTGTTCCATTACCATATATGATCAATACAGTTTTAAAGCTAGGTTCAAAAGAGTTTGGTATGATCCAAGGGGCCTTTCCAGTGGGGATGATTTTAGGGGCTTTATTGGTAAAGAAAATCACAGAAAGAATTTCATATTCTATTCTTGTAAAATATTTAAGTTTTGCTTTATCGATTTTTATGATTTTATTAGGAGTTCCAGTTTTGTTGAAAAGTTTACAATTGAACTCCATCGTTTACACCTGTTATTTCATTGCTGTCATGTTCTTGTTTGGAGTAGTCATAGCGCTAATTGACATCCCTCTGTCTTATTTTATGCAAAAAGAGATTCCAGATGAATATAGAGGTAGGGTACTAAGCATTGGCATTACTATCGCAAAAATAATGCTTCCTATGGCGATGATATCATCAGGATCTCTATTAAATATCCTTCCTTCTTATGTCATGCCTGTTGCAGGAGGAATATTATTTTTTCTATTTAATATTGGTTCGTCAAATAAGTTGAACTTTGAATTGACTTCCAAAAATATAAGTACTTAATTTGTTAAGCGGCGTTATAGTTGAAAAAAACTCTCCTTCCAGTATACTGAATAAAGAAATTCACCTTAAAGGTAAAGAGATGTGTTTAATCATTTATAGATCAAATTTCTAGAATAAAGATTTAAAAAGGGAAAGGTGTTAGAAATGAAAACGTATATTGTAGTTGGAGCTGGGATTCTCGGAGCATCTACTGCTTATCATCTTGCAAAAGCAGGAGTTCGTGTTACATTGGTAGATCGTCAAGATTTAGGGCAGGCGACGGATGCAGCAGCTGGGATTGTCTGTCCTTGGCTGTCACAGCGCCGGAACCAAGCTTGGTATCAAATGGCGAAAGGCGGAGCTCGTTACTATGCTTCTTTAATTGAACAATTAGAAGCAGATGGCGAAATAGATACTGGTTATAAACGTGTAGGTGCGATTAGTCTCCATACAGAAGAGAAAAAATTAGATCAGATGGAGGAGCGAGCGTATAAACGACGCGAGGATGCTCCGGAAATTGGTGAAATTACACGTTTATCGCCAGCTGAAACGAAAAAGCTTTTTCCACCATTATCAGAAGAGTATAGTGCTGTACATATTAGCGGTGCTGCGCGTGTGAACGGTAGAGCACTTCGTCAGGCTCTTGTGAACGCTGCAAAGAAACATGGTGCTGTATATAGGAATGGAAATGCATCATTAGTACATGAAGACAATCGTGTTATTGGTGTTGAAGTAGATGGTGAAACTTTAACAGCTGATCAGGTGATTGTAACTGCGGGTGCATGGGCAAATGAATTATTGCAACCACTTGGTGTCAATTTCTTAGTTACATTCCAAAAAGCGCAAATTGTTCATCTTCATGTACAGGACGTGGATACAAACAATTGGCCAGTTGTTATGCCGCCAAATGATCAATATATTCTTGCTTTTGAAGATGGCCGTGTAGTAGTAGGCGCAACACATGAAAATGATACTGGGTTTGATTACAGAGTAACAGCCGGTGGATTACATGAAGTATTTGATAAAGCACTATCAGTTGCTCCAGGTTTATCGAATAGTACGATGATGGAAACGAGAGTTGGATATAGGCCGTTTACACCAGGATTCCTTCCGGTAATTGGCGCATTACCTAACTATGAAGGCATACTAGTTGCTAATGGACTTGGAGCTTCTGGGTTAACTGCAGGACCTTATTTAGGTTCTGAGCTTGCGAAACTTGCTCTTGGTGAACAGACAGAACTGGATCTTAGTTATTATGATGTAGCAGGGGCAATTGAACAGCCAAAGAATTAGAGAAATAGTATGTATTACATATAGGGATAGCACTACATGCCCATCAGCCTAAAAAATAAAATAATTCATAACAAAAAAATTTCCTTTCCTACAACTATTTATATGAATTAAGATTTTTTTTGTTGTGAAGAGAAAAGGATTTCTTAGCTTGATGGCCATGGGGGTAGGACCACATTGCTATCAAGTTAAGGGTGCTAAAAAGGTATATGTGAGAGTTATTTTTTTAAAACTTCTACGATTGTACTAAAGATGAGCATAACAAATAAACCTAATACATAGGTGTTTTAAAAAATATTATGCAACTTTGATACTTTGTGACAACGTATAATCATACACAACACCTAAGATATCAAAGACGGTTTTTTTTTCGTACCGGTGAGATTTTCTCTAAAAAATAATATAAGCGCAGTAAAACTTTTAATAATTTATGGATGCCCTTCTGTAATCCTTCATAAAACAATAGATAATAATTCTTTATCATATAGATGGATTTGTATTCACTTAGCTCTTTCTTTTTCTTATCCAATAGTAACTGACGCATTTTGAACATCGTCGATGAACAGAGTAAAATACTAATGAATTGCCCATATAAATGGCATTCTAAACGTTCTTTCTTGATTTCTTTGCACTTGTCAATTTTAAAGAAAGATTTCCATGTTTTGAAAAAAGTTATACCGTTTATAAAAAAGTCGAACCGAAATGTTATTATTTCAGTTTTCCTTCTTCCACAAACGGTTAGTTCAATAGCTTTATTTGGGCATTGCGTTCAAATTAAGATAATATTGATTTGAAAGGCGTTGGAATTAGTAGTATAAAAAATAGGGGATGCAAAGCAATGAATGAATTTTATAATGCGTTAACATATATAAATAAAATGTTTTATGAACCCAGTCACTTAACCATAAAAGCTGTCCGAGAAGAAGCTCAAAATTCAGATTATGGGGCTGGTATATTTCAGCTAAATTCAAAATCGATTAGATTTAGAGTCGCAAAAATAACACCTACCAAGATAGGACAGTTTGTTGCTTTTTGGGAAAAAGATGGGGATAATAAAAACCAAGCCTTTTCATATGAAAAAGCTACTGATTTATTGGTTATCAATACTTTTACTAGAAATAATAATTTTGGACAATTCGTTTTTCCAAAAGAAGTACTTGTAAAACAAAATATCCTTAAAACAGCCACTACAAAAGGAAAAATGGCAATTAGAGTTTACCCTAGCTGGGAAAATCCCACTAGCAAACAAGCTATCGAAATACAGAAATGGCAATTAGAATATTTTGTTGGGATGAACAATACAAATAGTTTACCAATACAAGAACTATTAAAGCTATACTCTAACTAAAATTGGATAGCCCTAAATGTGGTTTTAAAATAAAGTTCGATAATTTAAAACAAAATATTCCATTTCCGTAAACAGGTGCGTTAGTGGAATAAGGAGGATTAAAATAATCAAACTTTTTTATAAAAATTTCATACTTAGTTAAAAAGAGAAACTCCATTTTGATCAATCTTTTTTCAAAATGAAGTTTTTATATTTGCTTTTAAATAAGGATTAAAACACATTTTTTAATCAAACTTTATTGCAAAGCTACAGTTTACTGATTTTTACCTAATTCCTAGAGATAAAGGTGGAATCTTTATGTTTTATAACAACAAGAATGAACTAATGTTTGTTGGTAAGGCAAGAAAGTTAAGACCAAGAATAAAAAAACATTTTGAAGATACTGTATCAGTAATCAAAGACCATAGAGATGAAGTAATCAAAATTGATGTTTGTCTTGTAGAAAACGCGATGGAAAGAGAAATTTATGAAACATATATCGCTAATAAACAAAAGTCGAAATATAATGTAGACAAAGTGTTCTTTAAATAAGTAAAAGCTCATAAAAAGGACTAATAAAATGAGACAACTTTGCCTCGGCTTATTAGTCCTTTTTTACCGCTTGCAACGTTACGTTGCACAATGATACGGATATCATTTGAGAGAAAGAACAATTTGATACGATAAAGGATGGGAATAGATTGGATAATCATAGCCAAACACCGGCGTATATATATACGTATGCATTTCGCGAAGAGGAACGTTCTTTATGTTATATGGAGATGCGCTCACTTTTTGGAACGGAATCGCACTCTAATATATTGAAAAGCACAATCAAAATTGATCCGAGCCGAAGCCCGTTTATTAAAGAACGGATTGACGTAATGTATGAAGGAGATGAACTGCCAGATATTTTGAAGCAGGTCGAACAGATTGATTTGTCTGGATCCACGTTCAAAGTCATCTTCGTTAAAATTAATGATCTTGATAAATCGAAAAAAATAGAATACGGAGAACGCCGCCTTATTGAGCGAGATATCGGCATGCATATTGAAGGTGAAGCCGATGTGCATCATCCAGAGCGTGTATTTGGCATTGTAATCATTGGCGGACGTTGGTACTTCGGAACATATATGGAAAGCGAGGCTGTTTGGTTCCATCACGTGAAAAAACCACGCAGCTATTCTACGTCACTAAGCACACGTGTAGCGAGAGCTGTTGCGAATATCGCTGTGCCAAATCCTGATGGAGTCAAAGCGATCGATCCATGCTGTGGTATTGGAACGGTAGTGGTAGAAGCACTCTCTATGGGCATTGACATCGTTGGCCGTGATATTAACCCGCTTGTCGTAATCGGATCAAGAGAAAACATCGCGCATTTTGGTTTTGAAGGAGACGTGACGGTAGGACCTATCGAAGACATTCAGACAAACTACGATGTAGCAATTATCGATATGCCGTACAATCTATTTACGTGCGCAACACCAGAAGATCAATTCTCGATTTTAAAACATGCGCGCCGTATTGCAAAAAAAGTAGTAGTTGTAACAAGCGAAACAATGGATCACATGATCGAAGAAATTGGATTTGAAATTATAGACCGCTGCGTAACAAGAAAAGGAAACTTTTCTCGGCAAATTCTTGTTTGTGAATAGGGAAGTAAGGGAAGACCAATGGGTGCATTGGTCTTTTTTTGTTTACTTCTCATTTTTAAACGTTCATTTTTGTTACGTTGTATATTTGAAAATTAGAAACGCCCTCATCGTTGAATTAGGCCTAGTTCCAGCGTTCCTGTAACCAGGGGCAAAGTATCTATTGAGAACACAGTGTTTTAGTGGTTAGCCCGACTTAATTCTTAGGAAAAACCAATGATTTTACAGTAACAAAAACGATCAGTTTAGATACAGTGTCAATTTGTACTATATGGGGTCCCGCCACATGCCCATCAACTTAAGAATTTTATAACACCCCAAAACAAAAAAATTGTACATTTTCACATGAAGATGTCAATTTTCTCGTTTTGGAGGTATTTGTATTTCTGAGCTTGATAGCGATGTTATTTTACCTCTAAACGTAGTTTCTTACTTATCAGTTAAACTGGATATTTCAACAGATTTTTGCGTACAACGTTTCATAGCTGAAATGACAGCTGTTCTTAAACCTTTTTCCTCTAATGTTGCTACAGCTTCTATTGTCGTTCCACCTGGAGAACAAACCATATCTTTAAGTGTGCCTGGATGTATTCCTGTTTCAAGTACCATTTTTGCAGAACCTAATACAGCTTGAGCTGCGAATTTATATGCTTGAGTTCTTGGCATACCATCTAGTACAGCAGCATCTGCCATAGCTTCTATAAACATATATACATATGCTGGAGAAGAACCACTTACAGATGTTACAACATCCATTAATTTTTCATTTACTATCTCTGTTTGGCCAAAACTATTAAATATATTTAGTATGTCTTCTAGATCTTTTTCTGTAACCATTTCATTAGCACATAACGCAGACATTCCTTCTCCAACAAGAGCAGGTGTATTAGGCATTACTCTAACTACTTTTAACTTTCTGCCGAAAGCATTCTCAGTACTCTTAATACTTTTTCCAGCAGCAATAGTCACGACTATTACATCGTTTTTTATCTGCTCTTTTATTTGGTTAATTACTGATGAGTATAGGTCTGGTTTGATTGATAAAATTAAAATATCAGCATTGTTAGCTACTTCATTGTTGTCAGTAGTTGTAGTTATGTCATATTTTTCACTAACATTTTTTAAATTCATGACACTTATATCTGAACAAATTATTTTATCTGAAGAAACTATATTTTTGTTAATCATTCCACCTATCATAGCGATACCCATGTTTCCGCATCCGATGAATCCTATTTGTTTGTTCATAATAACTCGCTCTTGCTCCTTTTATTATACATTTTATTGGTTTGAAATTATTATTCTGAAAAAATAATGATATACCGTACAGAAGAAATAAACATTATAAACTATATCGAGATTTGTATAAAAAAACATTTTAAAAGAGTACATTACTTTTTGCAATACAAAAAATATATAGAAATCACTTATTAACAAGAATTAAACTTGTCATCCTCCTTATTTTCTAAAATATCTCTTGACATAAAAATGCGTTATATTGCATACTATATAAAAATTAAAGTGAACATCGTTGAAGGGAACTAGTACATATGTCTTCTTGCGCAAGAGAGTGGAATCCACAGGCTGAAAGATTCCTCGTATAGAAATTATCGAACCTATCCCTGAGTCTTAAACGAAAGTTTAGGCGTATGCCTGCGTTACAGGCGACAAGCGGATATAGATTTATATCAATGAAGGTGGTACCGCGGAACAATGACCGTTTCGTCCTTTTTTTAAGGGCGGAGCGGTCTTTTTTATTTGGCTCCTTATTGCGAGTTAGTGAGGGGGGTCTTTGCTGCAAATTGCACGTGGTAGAAGAATAGTTTGTTCCATTTGAAAAAAGAAGCAACACAATTTACAAAAAACTTTTATTTTAGACTAGGAGGTACAAAAGTGAAAAAACAACGAATTGTCGTAAAAATCGGAAGCAGTTCCTTGGCAGCAAATCATGGCGGCATCTCTGGCGAACAGCTTTCAGATCACGTCGCCGCCTTGGCGCGACTGAAGCAGGAAGGGCATGAAATCGTGCTGATTACATCTGGGGCCGTCGCCGCAGGTTTTTCCGCTCTCGGGTATCCCGGCCGGCCTGTGACAATTAAAGGGAAGCAGGCTGCCGCGGCTGTCGGGCAAAGTCTGTTGATGCAGGCGTATACGGAAGAATTCCGCAAATATGGGATTGTTACTGCGCAGCTTCTGCTGACAAGAAGCGATTTTTCTAGAAAAGAACAATACAGCAATGCCTACGCCACTTTATCGGAGCTACTAAACCGCTCTGCTCTTCCTATAATCAATGAAAATGATACTATTTCTTTGGAGGAGCTGACGTTTGGTGATAATGATATGCTGTCAGCTTTAGTAAGCGGGCTTGTTTCGGCGGATATGCTCATGATTTTTACGGATGTGAACGGTTTGTATGACCGGAATCCCCAGAAAAATCCGGACGCGAAAAAGTATTACTTTCTTCCTGCCGTTACGGAAGAAGTCGCCTCTCTTGCTGGAGATGCTGGCTCAAAACTTGGTACAGGCGGCATGAAATCGAAAATCGATGCGGCAAAGACGGCACTATCTCTCGGTGTGAGTGTATTCATCGGAACAGGACGTGGACAGGAAAAGTTTTTAGATGTTTTGAAGGGTAAAGGTGATGGAACGTATATCGGCAATGCGCCTCAAAAAGTGATCAAGATGAACAAGCAATGGATCGCGCTGCATTCGCTTGTCAGCGGACAAATCGAAGTGGATGCTGGAGCAGCCGCTGCCATCATTCAGCGTGGAAAAAGTCTTCTGCCTGCCGGTGTTACCGGTGTGTTTGGGATCTTTCAAGCCGGCGAAGTCGTGGAGGTTATCACAGAGCAAGGACGGGTGATAGGGAAAGGACAGTGCAGATATAGTGCAGAGGAATTGCAGGAGCTAAAAGGTATGCAGAGCCACGACATTCAAGTGCGAGGAGAAAGGCATAGCTATGAGGTCATTCATAGGGATAATTGGGTTTCATTTTAAAAATAGAGAAATGGCTCGTTCAAGTGAAGAACACAGGCTCCTCCGTCCTAGAAGATGCTGTTTTTCTTTTCTCGTTCTAAGCGTCAGATTGATTCAACTAATATCTATGCAGGAGAGTCTTGGATGGTAGTGCCTAGTTGGCCACGTCTCAAATTTTATACTTTTTAATTTTTAAAAGGAGGAAACGAAAATGAATGAAGTGTTGGCAAAGGGACAAATAGCGAAGAAGATTGCGGGAGAGCTTGTGGCCAAATCGACTAATGAAAAAAATAAGGCACTGGCGGCTGTCGCTGAGCAATTGATAGTAGAAACACCTTATATTTTGGAGGAGAACAAACGGGATATCGAACAAGGTAAAGTGAAAGGAATGTCTGCCTCTCTCCTCGACCGCCTCATGCTGAATGAACAGCGTATTATTGATATGACAGAGGGTATCCGGCAGCTGATTGATTTGCACGACCCTGTCGGAGAATGTGTAGCTGCATGGGAACGGCCGAATGGATTGTCTATTCGGGAGATGCGCGTGCCGCTCGGTGTTGTCGGGATGATTTACGAGGCGCGGCCGAACGTGACGGTGGATGCGGCCACAATTTGCTTGAAAACAGGAAACGCAGTGATCTTGCGTGGTAGTTCTTCCGCCGCTTATTCCAACAAAGCCATCGTCGCTGTCATTCATCGTGCGCTCAAACAAACGAGCTTGCCTTCAGAAAGCGTACAGCTCATTGAAGACAATTCACGAGACAACGCAAAGCAGCTGTTCACATTGAACGAGTACTTGGATGTTCTTATTCCAAGAGGTGGCAAGCAGTTGATAGATACTGTAGTGAGAGAAGCGTCTGTTCCTGTATTGGAAACAGGTGCGGGAAATTGTCACATTTTCATTGATGAAACAGCGGATAAACAGATGGCATTCGATATTATCGTAAACGCTAAAACACAGCGTCCGTCTGTATGCAATGCTATTGAAACAATTATACTTCATGAGAATTGGGCGCAGCGATTCGGTACCGAGCTGTTTTCTTTCTTGAAGGAAAGAGGAGTGGAGCTGCGCGGAGATAAGAAAGCATTGGCAATTGATTCTTCTCTTGTACGCGCTTCAGAAGAAGACTGGGAAACAGAGTTTTTGTCTCTTACGCTGGCAGTCAGAATCGTTTCCTCTGTTGAAGAAGCGATTCGCCACATCAATGCTTATGGCTCCATGCATTCCGAAGCGATCATTACAGAGAACGAGGAAAATGTCAGCAAGTTTTTCACGTCCGTCGATGCCGCGGCGCTCTATCATAATGCTTCGACCCGCTTTACTGACGGTTTTGAATTTGGCTTCGGTGCAGAAATCGGCATCAGCACGCAAAAGCTGCACGCGCGGGGACCGATGGGGCTATCTGCCTTGACTTCCACAAAATATGTGATTCGTGGGAATGGACAGATTCGGGGATAAGAAGTAGAAGGACAGATGCAAAGCCCCTTTTATTTTATGAGATGGGACCTGCGGCATCTGGTGAGAATTTGGTTACAGTCGCTTTGTATTCAATTTCTTATTGAGCGAATGGATGAGTTTAGTTAAAGAAGAAAATCAAATCGCATAGCCTATAAAAAAGAAAGCAAACTAAAATCGTGGGTGCCGATAATGAAAAAATATTACTCCGCGATCTTTATATAGCGTATTTATTATGGTTGGCATCCTTGAAGGAATAATTAAATCAAACTACAAGGGTGGTGAAAAAATGGTTAAAAATAAGAATAATCAATTTAAGAATAATAAAAATGCTCTACCAAAAGCAGATGTAGAATTCGCAGGAGAAAATGGACTTGAAAAAATAGCATTAAGAGCTCAAAAAAAATCAAAATAAGTAAACAATACGGGGCAGTAAATCTGTCCCTCAAAATTAACCTGTTGTTTTTAAGAGATACTAAAATGAATGTTTCTGAGACCGGAGATTCTATTCATCAAATAATTCGTGAGTTTTCATTGGAAAGAGAGAGCTCTTTTCAATGAAAACTCACATATATTATATATACATGGGATAACATTATAATGGTTTTTTTTACATAATTGTGATACTATTTTCCTTTACAACAAAAAAAGGACGTGACATATAGTGATCAAAATTGAGATGCCAACACCAGACGTTACGATTACACAGCGCAAACAAGTAATTAAAGGTGATGAACCGATAATTACTCCTATTAATGGATTTATTGATTTTCACCTGATTCCAAGAGATAAAGGCGGCATTTTTATGTTTTATAATAATAATGATGAGCTTCTGTTTGTTGGAAAAGCACGTAAATTACGTCAAAGAATTAAAAAGCATTTTGAAGATAATGTTTCACCAGTGAAAGCATACAGAGATGAAGTATATCGAATTGATGCATGTATCGTAGAAGATCCGATGGAACGAGAAATTTACGAAACATATATTATTAATGATTTGCAAGCGAAATATAATGTAGACAAAGTATTTTTCAAATAAAAAATTCTGAAATAAAATGACCTCAGCATTATGCTGAGGTCATTTTATTTGGCGTCTATTCACAAAGTTAGTTTTTCGTAAGATTTAGCTGCCAAGAAACGCCATACTTATCTTGAACCCAACTGAATTTTGCACTCCATGGGGAATTTCTTGTGTATGCATTTATATTATTTTTAAGGATTCTTCAGTTTCAATTGTTAGTACATTATTGTCATTCAATATGAGAATCTATTAAAAATGAATAACTTCACATAACTAAAAAAATACAAACATATACTGGTACAAGCAAACTTGAAAGGAGACAATCATGAATTGGTTAGAAGCCTTTATTTTAGGAATTATCCAAGGATTAACCGAATTTTTGCCAATTAGCAGTACTGGTCATTTGTATTTAGGGAGACACCTTTTTGGTTTAGATGAGGCAGGTCTTTTTTTAGATACGATGCTTCATATAGGGACGTTAGTAGCAGTTTTTATTTATTATAAAAAAGAATTTCTTTATTTAATGAAAAATCCGTTCTCAAAATTAACATATTTATTAATTATCGGAACAATCCCTGCAGTGGTAATCGGTTTATTGTTTAAAGATTTCTTTGAAGAGATTTCAAAAACAGGTATTACAATTGGATGGGAATTCTTGGTGACAGGTTTGTTTTTATATATGGCAGAGAAACAAAAAAGCGGTCGGAAAAAGATGGACGAAATTACATATAAGGACGCATTGATTATCGGTTCTTTCCAAGCAGTTGCGATTTTCCCAGCAATTTCAAGGTCAGGGATGACGATTGTTGCTGCGTTATGGAGAAAGCTAGACCGTGAAACAGCAGCTTATTTTTCATTTTTATTATCGACACCTGCAATTGTTGGAGCAATCATTTTACAGTCATTTGATGTTTTTCAAGGGAAAGCAGAAGCAATTTCTAATACTTCACTTATCGTTGGTACGCTATCTGCAGCGTTCTTTGGATATGTTGCAGTATCCTGGATGATTCAATATTTAAAACATCATTCTCTCAAAACGTTTGCGTATTATGTATGGGCTCTTGGCATTTTAATTCTTACTTTACAATTTACTGGTGTATTTTAAGGAGGAAGACCATGAAAAAATACGAGCAAGCAGTAGGATTATTTTATGGAGGATTTTTTATGTTGGGGCTAGCTGGAGGAGCTTTATTAGAAAAGCCTAACATTGGGATTTTTGTCGGGATTGCTTGTGGATTATTTACACATGCAGTTCTTGTTATGAAAGATAAAAACGAATGAAATCATCGCTGAAAATCAAAATCTTGTATTAGAGTTATAATACAGGATTTTTTTAGTTTGTCATAAGTTGTATTGTTCAAGAGATGTTGCATGAATAGTAAAATAGGTAGAGAATTCAGGGGGGGGGTAATGTATTGGAGATTGCAATTGTAATTGGAGGAAGCATTGCTGGAAAACTTGCTGCAAAGGCTTTATCTCATTCTTTTCAGCAAGTCATCGTTTTAGAAATGGGAGAAGAATGGACAGAAAAGGCACCTAGAAAGAAGATTCCGCAAAGTTATCATCCTCATGTGTTGTTAAAAGGTGGAGAAGAAGCAATTGAAAGATTATTTCCTGGCATTACGCAGCAATTAATTGAAGATGGAGGTATTGTAAATAACTTTACAGGAGATTTAAGGTGGCATCATTTTGGTTTATGGAAGCAACCTTTTGTTGGAGAATTGAAAATGGTCCAACAGAGTCGTCCTATGCTCGAGTGGCATTTGCAAAAGCGGATCAATCAAGTTTCTAATATTAGCACGAAATATGAAACAAAAGTGAAGCAGTTGCTAATAGATCAGCAGCAAAACAAAATTGTCGGAGTAAAAATACAATGTTTGAAAACAGGAAAAGAAGAGGAAGTTCATGCAGATGTAGTCGTTGATGCAAGCGGATTTGGTTCTAAAAATATAGATTGGTTACAAATACATGGTATAAAGGTGACAGAAGAAAAAGTAAGAATCCAGTTGTTTTATGCAACTAAATTAGTTTGTTTAAAACAAAAAGAACGTCTTGACTGGTGTAATTTACTTGTTTCCCCTAGTTTCCCTGAAAACCCTTATGGTGCATTTATTCAAACCATTGAAGACAATCGTTATTTTATAACGTTTAGTGGTTATGCCGATGAGCGTGCACCACAAACTGACAAAGAATTTCTTGTCTTTGCTCATAAGTTACCTATTCCAGATGTACTTGGTTTTCTTACAAAAACAGAAACGATTACAGATATAAAAATACATAAGATTCCTTACCAAGTGCGGCGGCGTTTTGATTTAACGAGAAATATACCAGAAGGTTTCTTAGTAATTGGAGATGCTCATTGCCGTTTTGACCCTGTGTTTGGACAAGGAATTTCTGTCGCGGCGATGGAAGCAGAAGAATTGCAGCGATGCCTGCAGAAAGGCAGTCCGCTAGAAAAAGGATTCACTAGAAAATTTTATAAGCGAATAGCCAAGATTATTGCAACGCCGTGGGAAATGACGACTACAGAATCACTTCGTCATCCTAAGATTAGAGGGGCTAAACCTTTTATGCAGCCATTTCAACAGTGGTATACGAAAAAAATATATCAACTTTCCGCAAGCAATTCAGAAATTTATATTCGATTAGTACGAGTTATGAATCTCATACGTAGCCCATTACACCTTTTTCATCCAAAAGTATTGTTTGCTGTATTTACGAGCCGAAGAAAATAGTCGTTCCCCAGCAGGATTTTATGACAAAATAGCAAAATGTATATAGTTGATAAATTTTTCAAAAGGAATGGTTAGCGTATGGAACTCTATTTAGAAAAATTAAGGGCAGAAGATGTAGAGGAATTGTTTGTTTTTGAATGTAGTAACAGGGCGTTCTTCGAAAAGACGGTACCAAGCCGCGGTGAGGATTACTATACATTTGAAACGTTTCAAAAGATATTTTATGAATTATTACAAGAGCAATTTGAATGTATTTCATATTTTCATCTCATAAAAAATCATGAAGGAACAATTGTTGGACGAATGAATTTAGTAGACATTGAGAAAGATAAAGAATTGGGGTATCTTGGATATAGAATAGGAGAAACATATGCCGGAAGAGGTATTGCCACTAAAGGTGTAAAACTCCTTTTAACTGAAGCTGCAAACTATCACGTTACTGAAATTCATGCAAAAACAACACCTGATAATATTGCTTCTCAAAAAGTATTAGAGAAGAGCAATTTTTCACGTAGCTCAATTGATGAAAACGTAGCTCAAACTGATTTTATCCATTATGTTTGGAGACATACTAACTAAAACAAAAAAGGAGAACAATACAATTATGGACTTACGTTATCCGATTGGTCATTTCACTTATGAAGAAAGTATTACGCAAGATACAATAGAAAATTGGATAAAACAAATTGAAAACCTTCCTACTGAATTAACGCAAGCAATAAAAGAATTAGATAAAAATCAGCTAGATATGCCATATCGTCCTGAAGGATGGACAGTACGCCAAGTTGTTCATCATATTGCAGACAGTCATATGAATAGTTATATTCGTTTTAAATTAGCACTGACAGAAAACAATCCTACGATTAAACCGTATATGGAAGAGAAATGGGCAGATCTTCCTGATTCTGAGCTTCCGGTAGATGTATCTTTAACAATTTTAGAGTCATTACATAGGAGATGGGTTACTTTGCTGAGATCGATGAAACCTAGTGATTTTGAAAAGACGTTCCATCATCCTGAATCAGGATCTAATAAATTAGGTGTAACGATTGGGCTTTATGCATGGCACGGTCGCCATCATACTGCCCACATTACTTCTCTTCGTAATCGATTAGGGTGGTAATAAGTTTAGAGATTATAAATTAGGCAGTTGAAATCTTTTATTTAATAAAGAATAGATTTTGATTTTTATAGCATAACCGTTTTTTCTAATAAATGAAGCAACAAATTATATATTCATTCATGTAAGGAATACGGAAACAAAGGAGATGCACATATTGTTTGAGAAACATAATGATCCAAATATAAAGCGCGATACTAGTTTTAATAGTTTGCGTGCTGACTGCGAGAACTGCTTCGGCTTATGTTGCGTTGCACTACCTTTTGCAGCTTCAGCAGATTTTGCAATTGATAAAGACGGTGGAACACCATGTAAAAATCTCCAATCGGACTTTCGGTGCGGCATTCATAAGAATCTTAGACAACAGGGGTTTAAAGGGTGTACTGTTTTTGAATGCTTCGGTGCAGGGCAAAAGGTTTCGCAAGTCACTTTTGAAGGAGTCGATTGGAAAGAAAGCCCAGAAACGGCAAAGAAAATGTTCGATGTGTTTCCAATTATGCAGCAACTTCATGAAATGCTCTCATATTTGACGGAAGCCTTGACGTTGAAAGCGACTCGTCCGATTCACAGAGAACTGAGGCGCGCACTTGATGAAATGGAACGACTTTCGCAACTTAGTCCTGATTTACTCATAGAACTAGATGTTCCATCACACCGAGCGTATATAAATGATTTACTTTTAAAGACAAGTGAACTCGTGTGGATAGAATCAAATCGTCAGCGTAAGGGTTCTCAAAAAAGCAAGAGAATCAACCATCGAAGTGCTAATCTTATGGGGGCCAATCTTAAAGGAGCAGATCTTAGAGGAGCTAACTTAAGGGGAGCATACCTGATTGCTGCTAACCTTCGCGATGCAGATATGCGAGCGGCAGACCTGATCGGTGCTGATTTACGAGATGCTGATCTTAGAGGAGCAGATCTCACAGAGAGTATTTTTCTTACTCAAGTTCAGATTAACTCAGCGAAGGGCGATGCGCGTACAAAATTACCTCACTCGCTCTCTCGCCCGGCACATTGGTCTGCTTTGGAAACGAAAATGAATTAAACAACATAAAAGAAATCAACAAGACTCTGCTATAAAATAGAGCCTTGTTGATTTAATTATCTTTGGGTCTAATAAATTTAAGAGCCAATATAGCTCCCAAAAGAGCAAGAGAAATGGAAAGGTAAAAGATATAATTATCCGGTCCCTTCATTAATAAAGCAAATAAAGGCGGACCAGCTGCTACACCAACAAAACGCATAGAGCTATAAAGAGATGTGATAGATCCCCTTTGTTCTTTTTGTACCCCTTCCGTTACTAAAGCATCTAAGCTTGGAAGAGCCACTCCGATTCCAATTCCACTTATCACAAGACTAATGATAATAATATAAATATTTTTAAAGAATATCGGGATTGTTAATGTTATTCCTAATATGAGAAACCCAGCACATATACACCATTTCATAACACTTTTTTTATCTCCAATCTTCTTTCCGGTTATATAAGAAGTAAGGGAGAGAGAAGCTAGGGGAATTGCTAGTACAAGACCTTTCCAAACCCCTTCTAAGTGATAACGTTTTTCTAAAATCGAGGATAAATAAAAAAGAATACCAAATAAAATAAACATAATGATTCCACCTAGCAAAAAAATAGGGAGAAGCCAACGCCCTTTTTCCATTAAGATATCTTTTACATTTTGCAGGAAGACTTTTAATGGAGGCGCTTCCTTAGTTGAATTCGGTGGTTTAACAAGAAACATAATTAATATAATTGAGACTATACACAAAATAGGGATAAACCAAAAAGGAAGAAACCAGATAAATGAAGCTAATAAGGAGCCTAAAATCGGACTTAAAACTTTCCCTAATGTATTTGATGTTTCTACTAGTCCTAGACCAGAACTAACTTGTTCTTCATCTTGAAACATATCACCTACACAAGGAATAACAACAGGCATTGCCCCGGCCGAGCCAATCCCTTGAATGATTCTTCCAATTAAAATCCATGTATAAGGATTGTCTAGTTTCCATGAGACCCAACCAGTAACTGCTCCCCCAATAGCTGCTATAAATAGGCTAGGAATAATCACTTTTTTTCTTCCCCATTTATCAGATAAATATCCAGCTACAGGAATCAAAATAATAGCGACGATAGAATAAATGGTAATAATAAGAGAAACTTGGAGGTCAGTAATGTTCAATTTTTTTTCGATTAATGGAAGGACTGGAATTAACATGGAATTTCCGAGTGTCATAACTAAGGGTACAGATGAAAGAGCCCATAAACTCCATCTGTCTTTTCTGTCTATGTTTATAAGTACTCACTCCTTAATCAAATGTATATGATATTAGCTTCTAACATTTAAAAATCTACCCATATGCTGCAAAAATGAAGTATTCAATTTAATTAAAATTATTTACCTTTTATTAAATCTGTATGCAAATTGTTCATCTGATTAATTAATAAAAGGAAAATCAATGTTTGATTCACTATAAATTAGAATAACATTTACTTAGATAGGTTAATCATAAAAAGGAACTCCGTATTTTTTATATACACTTAACTATTTAAAAGGAGGATTTTGATTTTGGACAAGGCAGAAAATACACTATCTATCTTTGCCTTAGGTGGTGTAAATGAAATAGGGAAAAATATGTATGTGATACAATATGCGGACGATATCGTGATAATTGATTGCGGTTCGAAATTCCCTGATGAAAGCTTATTGGGAATTGATTTGATTATCCCTGATATTACATATTTGCAGGAAAATAAAGATAAGATTCGAGCTTTAGTAGTAACGCATGGACATGAAGATCATATTGGCGGTATTCCATATTTATTAAAACAATTGAATGTGCCAATTTATGCAACACGCTTAACGCTAGGCTTAATTGAAATTAAATTAAAAGAACATAGACTGGGAAATGTAACTGATTTATTTGTTATTGACTCTGAATCGCTAGTTGAACTCGGACAAATAAGTCTTACTTTTTTCAAAACGAATCATAGCATTCCAGATTGTCTTGGGATTGCCTTTCATACGCCAGAAGGTACAGTGGTGCATACTGGGGATTTCAAGTTTGATCTAACTCCAATCAATAATCAATATCCTGATATTCATAAAATGGCGAAAATTGGAGAAGAGGGTGTCTTAGCTTTACTCTCTGAAAGTACAAATGCAGAGCGATCTGGCTTTACACCATCAGAACGATTAGTCGGTGACCATATTGAAGAGGCATTTTTCAAAGCTCATAGAAAAGTAATTATTTCGACCTTTGCTTCTAATGTTAATCGAGTACAGCAAGTGGTGGATGCTGCGATTAAAACAAATCGAAAACTCGCTTTACTCGGAAGGAGTATGGTAAACGTAGTAACCGTTGCATTAGAGAAGGGATATTTGAATATTCCAGAGGGAATGTTAATTGAGGCGCATGAAATCAATCAAATGGATCCAGAAAAAGTAGCCATTCTTTGTACGGGTAGTCAAGGTGAACCGTTGGCTGCTTTAGCTCGTTTAGCTAGCGGAAGCTATAGGCAGGTAGATATTCTTCCTGAAGATACCGTTATTATCGCTGCTACTCCTATACCAGGAAATGAACGAAATGTTTCACGAATTGTAGACAATTTATTTTTATTAGGGGCTAATGTGATTTATGGATCAGGGAGTTCAACAGGAATGCACGTTTCAGGACATGCTTATCAAGAAGAATTAAAATTAATGCTTACTTTAATGAAGCCGAAATATTTCATTCCGATTCATGGTGAATTTAGAATGTTGCATCATCATCGCCTTTTAGCAGAATCTGTTGGTGTTAAGAAAGATAATATCTATGTTATTAATAACGGGGACGTTGTTAATATAAGAAATCAAGTGGCTGATCAATCTAGACGAATACCTGCAGGAAATGTATATGTCGATGGATTAGGTATTGGAGATGTTGGAAATATTATTTTACGTGACCGCAAACAGCTTTCTGAGGATGGTATGCTTGTTATCGTCATAACTCTTAGTAAAACAGAGGGGAAAATTATTTCTGGCCCAGATATCATTTCACGCGGATTTGTATATGTGCGTGATTCGGAAGACTTTTTGAAGGAAATTAATCAATTAGCTACAACAACCATTCAAAATTTACAAAAGAAGGACGTTAACAATTGGAATGTTCTAAAAAAGCATATAAGAGAAACCATTGGACAATTTTTATACGAACATACAAAAAGAAAACCAATGATTCTTCCTATAATTATTGAAGTTTAAACGAATTTTTCATTTCACAGCAATATGCTATAGGGGATAAATAAAGATAATGGAACACAAAAACAGACTATCATAGAAAAGTCTGTTTTTGTATTTTTAATCAATATCATTGTATGTTGTTCCAAAAAATACGGGGTTAATACTTTTTATTTAGTATAAAAATACATAATTATTATTTTGTTGTATATGCTACAAGCGCTTTTTGAATGCTATAAATACTATCATCTTTTCTAAATTCTTTCGTAATTGGATTATGCATGCTTGATACCCAAATTTTTAATTCAGCATCTAAATCGAAATGTCCAGCTGTTTCGATGCTAAATTGTGTAATATTTTTATATGGAATAGAATGATATTCCGTCTTTTTACCGGTCATACCTTGTTTATCTACTAAAATCATACGGCGATTTGTAAATACGATTAAATCACGAATTAACTTATAAGCGTGTTCTACTTGTTCGTCATCGAGCATAATTTCTTGTAAATCACGTTTTACTTCACTTATATCTGCATCAGATGCATTTCCTAAAAAACCATTAAATAAACCCATTATGAATTCCTCCTTTATGTATAGAATGAATCTCTTTTATTGTAGCATGTAATGAAAAGCAGATTCTTACTTTTAGGTATAAGAATTAAATTGTAATTGCAATGAAATGTTTTAATACTTCATCATAATATCTTATGCTAATATATTTGTGTAAGAACTTTTTATACACAATGAACTTATGATAGAGGGACAATAGATGAATAATATCGGATTAGTTTTAGAAGGCGGAGGAATGAAGGGTCTATATACAGCGGGCGTATTAGAATATTTTATGGAACAGAATTTGTATTTTCCCTATGTAATAGGTGTTTCAGCAGGAGCGTGTATGGCTGCTACGTATTTGTCTCGTCAAAAAGGAAGAAACAAGAAAGTAAACACAGAACTTGTAAGCGATTCGCGCTACATTTCTTTTCGAAATTTTTTACGAAAACGCGAATTATTTGGCATGGATTTTTTATTTGATGAAGTACCTAATAAAATTGTACCGTTCGATTTTCAAACATTCCATGACGGAGCAGAACAGTTTGTTATTGGAACAACTGATTGTGAAACAGGAGAAATTGTGTATTACAATAAGCATGAACATGGAGATGATATTTTAAAAATTATTCGTGCATCAAGCTCTGTACCATTTATTGCGCCGGTAGTTGAATACGATGATAAAAGGCTACTTGATGGAGGGATTACTGATCCAATTCCGATTCAGAAAGCGCAGGGTGATGGATATCAAAAAAATGTTGTGATTATGACAAAGCCAGCGGGATATAAAAAGCAGCCTAGTAAGCTTACTTCCATTGCAAAATGGTTATATAGACAGTATCCGAATGTGGCAGATCGCCTTGCTCAGCATTCTGAAATCTACAACAATACTGTATCGTATCTCTACTCAGAAGAACAAAAAGAGAATTTCTTTGTAATTCAACCGAGTGTGCAATTACCTGTAAGTGGATTGGAACGTAATCAAGAAAGATTGGTTCATTTATATGAACTTGGTTATAACGATGCGAAGAATCAATTTGAGCAGTTAAAAGAGTGGTCATTGGCTTTTAACAAGCAGCAGAAATAGCGATTAAAAATGATTGTCAAGATTAGGCTATTACATTGAAAAAGGGAAGAGGTAACAGCATATGAATCAAGTTAATTTCATTTACCGTATTTTTACAATTCAATAAAAATAAATTGTTCTCAAGATCTACATCTATATTCAATTAGAAAAAGAATTTGACCTCTCACATTAGAATTTAGTATCTGATGTGTACATAAGGAGGACAACGCTATGAGAACTCAATTTCACCACATTGTAAGGGGAATACTTATAAAAGATGGAAAGCTTTTAGTAGCACACTTTAAAGGGCATCATTCTTTTTTACCAGGAGGACATATTGAATTAGGTGAGTCAGTTGAAAATGCACTTAAACGAGAATGGGAAGAAGAAATAGGTGCTGATTGTTCAATCGAAAAATTTCTTGGCGTAATTGAAAATCAGTGGAGAGATGGAGATACAATGCACTATGAAATTAATCATGTCTTTCAAGTTAACAGTGATAAATTAAACACGAAAACACCTCCAAAATCTAGAGAATCTCATTTGGATTTTTATTGGATTGAACCTACTGAAGAAAATTTGAAAAGGCATAACGTGATGCCGGATAGTGCCATACAAAAGTTGATGAAAAAAATTCAAGAACATGATATAGAAACGTGTTGGGTTAGTACGCTTTAACTTTTGATAAGATGGAGTAAAGGGGATGAGAACATGATAATATCTGCAATGGTTGCTGTAGGAGAAAATAATGAAATTGGCAAAGACAACGATCTTCCCTGGAGACTTCCGAAAGACTGGGCATACTTGAGACGAGTTACTATGGGCCATTCTATCATTTTAGGAAGAAAGAATTATGAATCAATAGGAAAACCTCTAGATGGTCGTAAAAACATCGTCCTAACAACAAATAAAGACTATAAGGCTGAAGGTTGTCATATAGCTTATTCGATCGAAGACGCCCTTTCTAAATGTGAAGGAGAAGAAGTATTTATTCTTGGGGGAGAAGAAATCTATCGGCAGTTTCTTCCTTACACTCAAAAGTTGTACATAACTAAGATTCACGCTCCTTTTGATGGAGATCGTTTCTTCCCAACGATTGATTATTCCTTGTGGAAAGAATTATCAGTCGAAAAAGGAATTAAAGATGAAAAGAACCACTATGATTATTACTTTCATGTATTTGAGAAAATAAAATAATTTCGAGAAGAACTACCAATAACATACTTTATTCTATATAATCGTCCTAAATATAAATTTCGTTCACAAAATAGACACTATACCCACAGTAAATAACAAGGAAACGAGCAATTTATTACTGAAATAATTATTGAATTGGAAAGAGAAGAGGAGGCAAAAATGAAGAAACTAATGAGTCCAATTATGCATGATTTGGCAAAGCAGTTAAATCAGGGAAATCCTTCTGCTGTTACATTGTTTTTAGAGAGCATAAAGAATCAAGAAACACCTATTGTAGAGACTTGTCCAATTGATGATGAGTACGATCTTGTTACATATATCTGGTTAGGTGATGAACAAACTAAAAATGCATATGTATTTGGAAGTTTTCCTGGTTGGGATATAGAAGAGAATGAACTGGATAAGCTCTCACATACAAACATATGGTTTAAAACGTTTCGAACAAAAGAAAAGTTTGCTTCGACGTATTACTTTTCAATTAATGATGACTTTGAACAAAATTGGGTAAAACGAAGCGAAAATTATAAGCGTGATCCATTGAATTCTAAAATGTTTGGGCATGAAGCAGAACCAATGTCTTTTTTAGAGCTAGGCCTATCGTCGCAGATTAACAAAACAAAGCAGCAAACTCACATTCCAAAAGGAAAAATAGAAACGCATCAGTTTCATAGTCCTATATTGAAGAATAAACGACAACTTTGGATATATACTCCACATAATTACTCACCTGAACAATCTTCTTATGACCTTCTTATCATGTTTGATGGCAGATCTATGCTGCAGACGTTATCAGCAGCTGCAACACTAGATCATCTTATACATACAAAAGAAATTCCACCGTGTATTTTAATTGGTATTGATCATGTAGATCGATTTACAGAACTCACATTTTACGAGGAAATGAATATGTTTGTAACAAAAGAACTACTTCCTTGGATTCAAAAAAGATATCACGTTCATGCAGATCCATATCATACAACAATTGGTGGATTCAGTCTTGGTGGTTTAGCAGCTTTTTATGCAGCGTTGCAATATCCAGATATCTTTGGAAATGTTTTATCATTGTCTGGTTCTGTACATTGGAAAAAAGAAAATGACGAAGGATCACATCCTTGGATTGAAAATCAATTTAAAAGAAGCAGCACAATACCATTACATATTTATATGAGTGCTGGGGAGTTAGAAAATAAACCATTGTTAGAAGCAAATAGGAGCTTGTCACAAGTACTTAAAGAAAAAGAATATCAAAGCACCTATGTTGAATTCCCTGGTGGTCACGATGTATTGTGGTGGCACAAACAGTTTGCTCAGGGATTAGTGTCCTTACAACAATTAAAATACCTATGAAATAATAAAAAGGGAGGAGAAAACATATGAAAGATAGAGAAAAAGATTTAGATAAAGCATTAAAGAAACAAGAAATTTTAGTGAAAGATGAAAAAGTATGGTCATATACATATGAAGATCATATTAGTTCGATTATTAAACGATCGCAAAAAGAAGGAGTATTTGATGATTTAGTAGGAAAAGGGAAACCACTACAAATTGATAAAAGTCTCTCTTATAATCCAGAAAAACAACTATATAAAACGATGAAAGATAATCATATATTACCGAGGTGGATTGAGCTTTCGAAAGAGATCGATATGTTAAAGGAGAAGTTGCATACATGCACCGAAAAGGAAGAAACTGCTGCAATGGTTGAAATAATTAATAAAAAAATTCATGAGTACAATTTAACTTGTCCGCCGTCAGCGCAAAAAATGAAGATAAATATACCAAGTTAATATTTTAGCATGGTTATCTAAATTTGATACAGTTCTTTATAGAAGAGAATATTCATAATGTGACATCATAAAAATTACAGAGAAATATCATTAATTATGGACAGCGGGTATATGGATCAAACTCTTAGCAAGTAAACCATTACTATTATTAAAATTCTCCCCAAAATAATAAGGGAGAATTTTTTTATTTCATAAAAACATTATGTTAACTAAGAATTATGAATTGAATAAAAGAAAGATAGGTTAGACAGAATTATGCGAAATTTTTATATACAGCAAGCTTCTGTGAATATTTAGAAACTAAGATATAAATGGATATAAAAGAAAGAGAAGTTCACAAATACAATGTCCAGTGAAATTCAATATAAATTATGTGTGAGGATTCAGCATAAAATTTTTTACGGCGGTATGTAATGAATTTTGTGTATGAAATTTTAGCGTGTATTTAAATTTATGAAGTTTTAAACCGGTATGTAAATATGCTATGGATTGTTTCAAAAATTTCCGTTTCATCTCAAAATGTATAGTTTACTTGTTTTTAGAGATATAAAACTCCTTTCTTTTCACAACTACCTATAATTTATATTATGTAAACTAGAAAAAAGAATTAACATACCAATAAGTTAATCTTCCACCTTCTTGTAATATTCAATATCAGGAAGTCCCCTATTTGAACTTGACGATAATCTGGAGCATCGACTTAATAAGTTTCTGGACTTGTCTGTTAATAATTAGGTTCGACCCATAAATTATTCGTGGTTATGCGTATAATTTGGGCTGTTATCAAAAATTTTTAGTTTCTTATAACAGATCATTAGAATTGACAGACCTCACAACTTCAACTAGTCGTCGTTTTATTCAAGATCAAGTGATTAATTATAAAGTTAAACCACGTGCATTACATCGTAGAATTTCTTGTTTAAAATCATTTAGTCAGTATTGTTTAAAAGAAAATTATATTAGTATTGATTTTATGGGTGGCATTCTAGCACCTAAGACTGAAAATAAGCTGCCTGTGTATATGACTTTGCAAGAATTGAAAAAATTATTTACTTTTTTGGAAAATGATAATCGTCCTCTCTCCTATCGTAATCATTTGTTATTTAAACTCTTGGCAACTTCGGGAATGCTGAGACAAGAATTTGTCGGTAAGTCTGGCTTGTCAGCAAACCGTTTTTCTTTACACCATTTACGCCATACATTTGCTACCTTAATGCTGCAAGAAAATAAAGATCAAGTTGACTTGAGGACATTGCAAGAAATGCTCGGTCATGAAAGTTTAGCTACGGCATCTATGTACACTCATGTCGATTTCGAACAAAAGAAAAAAGCAATTAATTCATTTTTAACAAATTAAAAAAGGCATACAGGTTAATCATGTAATATATTAGCTTGTATGCCTTTTCTTTATCATGTTTTTATTTAGACATATAGTGCAACATGATTTTTTCTAATAGCTGCGGATTTGTTTTTGATAGTTCCAGCAAGAATTCTTCGGAAAATGGTGGATTTGATTGTATATTGTTTTGCCTTTCTAATAATGAAAATTGTATCTGAGCATCCTTATTTTCGTGAACTTTTGAAACTGGTTGTTGATTTTTATTTACGTGACTATCACGTGAAACACCTCGCTCATCCAATAACGTTGCTATAGAATAGCGGAATGCATGCGGTGTTACTTTCCGACCGTAGGAAGTTTCTTTTTCTCAGTTTTAATGACTTTCCAGACATTATCTTCTTTTTTAGCGTATATAACAAGTTTAATCCATCTAACTTGACTGCGTGTATATAAGCGATGTTTTCTTTAACATAAATTCTTGGCTCCCTAACCCATGCCCATATATCATCTTGTAATACAGATAGGACTGCCTTACCTAAAGATGAAACTTGCTCTTTATCATTATAGAAAGGGAATTCTCTGAAGAAATATATATCTTTAACTCCTTTTAAATTAACATCAAAATAATACTTTCTAGTCAATGCTCCTTTAACAGCTGAACAAAAACAACAAATTAGCTTACATAGTAATGATTACAGAAAAAAAGTAATTAACAAATTAAATACATGGTTTATTCAGAATGGTAAAGATGAAAATATAGTAAAAGCCATAGGTTCTTTTATCACTTTAATAGAAAACGGTAAGGCTTCAAAAGATTATCATATTCTTTTCAAAAATTTGGATTATTTAACTACTGATACTGAGTCCAATAGTACAGAAACAGTTGTTAAAAAGGAAGCTTCAAATAATCAATACTAGTTTCTTTGCTCTCATCGCTAATTTCCCCCAATTATAATGTTTGTATGTGAATTTAGTACTATCCCTTATTGTATACTACTGTCTACCTTTTTCATCATCTCGTGCGCTTCGTTTATCTTACTGGAAGCCTGTGAAAGCATATTATTAGCGGTCTTAAACATACCTTTGTCTACACTAGGTAAACTTGGGTCTGCATTATCCAAAGTTCCTTGGCACTTATTCGTACCTTGTCTTGCTAAATCCATTGCTTCCATCATTACCTTATGCGACTCTTTAAACTTACTTGGTGGTCTTAACTCAGCTACCTTGTTTGCTGTCACGATAAACATTTCTGCTTCTTTCCTATACTCTTTTGCTACTTCACTTATCGGTTTGCTCCGGTCATTTATAATACTATTTAACTTAAGTGACCGTTCAGAAATGTCTTTCATACCTAAAGCTAATTCTTGCTTGTACTCTTCAGCGGAGAGTTCTGTTACTTCTTTCTTGTCTGATTTTGTTTCTACTTTCGACTCAACTTTCTTATCTGTTGTCTTGTTGTCCGAACAACCAACTACCCCACTTAGTAATGCGATTGGTAATGCAAGTGCTACTAATTTCTTTACTTTCATTTTATATACCCCTTTGTTGTTTTTATGAAATGTAAGATTATTATACTATCGTAACAAATTAATTGGTTTACCTTTATCATATTATGTCGAAAAATAAAATAAAAAAGAGAGCATCGCTACTTCCTCTTTCAATATCAGCCCAGTTCAGATATGCTATTTTCTGTTTATTAGGAATAAAGAATTGGATTTCTTTTTGAATTTCATGCCGGTGCTCTACCATTAAGTTTAGAGGTATTTCAAAATTGTTGTTCTTTATGTACTTAGCAAAGAATCAATAAAATAAGAGAATGGTAAAATAAATGAAAAATTAAATATAATAACGCCTCTAACATGGGCATACTACACTTATTCTAACTAGGAGGTGCTCCATGAAAAATCAATCGAACGACTCTCATCGCACTGGAGATGAGAGATTCAACACAGCTGGACCTACTACTGACGAAGCAACTACGGGTTATGTTCGTGCGAAAGATACTTCTCAGTCCAAAGGGAAATCTAGCAGCGAATTATCAATTAAAAAAGATATTCTATAGTTAATAATGAATTTTTTAGTGGATGTTCTAGAAAGATTTATTCAAAAAGCATGGTAAATTACGCTGGTAAAGATTTATACGATGCGATTTCGGGTGATAAACTGGTGGAATATGGCTTATATGTCCAGCTCATGGACCCAAAGGATGAAGCAAATCTTTCTTATGATCCTTTAGACGACACAAAAATATGGGATGAAAAAGATTATCCTCTAATACCAGTAGGCAAAATGGTCTTAAATAAAAATCCTGATAATTATATGGAACAAGTAGAAAAAGTCTCCTTCTCCCCTTCTAATTTATTAGACGGCGCAGAATTATCTGATGATAAAATACTGCAAGGCCGTACGAATATTTATAGTGATTCTCAAAGAAGAAGAATTGGAGCTGAATTTCGTAAATTACCGGTCAACCAACAGCAAAATTGGATACCAGCTAATCAAATTACAAGTGGTGATGGAAGATATGTTGAAGGCAAACTAGAAAGAACTTCTATAACAAGGCAAAACGATCTTGGGCAGGCTGGTGAATTCTATACGAGGTTAACTCAAATAGAAAAAGAACATCTTGTCGAAAATTTAGCTAGTGATTTGAAAGTTATATCTGAAAAGTATCATCTGACTTAGCAAAGAGAATTGAGATTGAAATGAAAAAGTGATAAGAAGATTAAAAAACGTCATTTTTACGATTAAAATGACGTTTTTTGTATAAAATTTATTAATTTCCACCTTGTTCTTAATAACCGTATACTTTCACAAATACTACAATTGTTGCATTGAAATAAAAATAGTTTAAGAGCAACTTTCTTATTCTTTTATCATTTGGTAAAGCCAAACCATGTCTTCTTTTGAAAAAATTTGGGGAACGGGATAGAGCGGATTCGCCTCTTTTAAAGCCTGATTTACCATAGCAGGAATATCTTTATCAAGAATGCAGCTGACCTTTTTAGGTATACTCATGTCTTCATTGAGTTTTTTTATTGCTTCTATAAACTTTTTTGATTTTTGCTCATCGGTGTCAGATGAGTTACTGATCCCAATTAAATCTGCCAGTTCAGCTAAAGGTTTATATACTGATTTCCCATAATACTCCAAAACATAAGGCAAGATTATAGCATTAGCTAATCCATGAGGAGCGGAATAAAATCCTCCTAATGTATGCGCAATAGCATGAACATTTCCAACATATGCACGAGTAAACGCTAGACCAGCTAAATATGATGCTTTCTGCATGTTTTTGCGTGCATGAATATTTGAACCATTTATATAGGATTCATAAAGGTTATTAAATATCAATTGAACTGCCTCTCTACTGTTCTGTTTTGTTTCTTCTGTATTACTTTTTCCGATGTATGCCTCAACTGCATGTGTCAAAGCGTCCATTCCAGTCGTTGATGTTATATGGGGAGGTAGTTTAACTGTAAGCATCGGATCCAGTACGGCTAACTGCGGGATGAGTGCATGATCGTTAATTGCATATTTTTCATGTGTCTCACTATTAGATACGACAGCAGCAACTGTAGCCTCACTTCCTGTACCTGATGTTGTAGGGATCACGAATAAGGGTGGAATCTTTTTTCTGACCTTTAAAACCCCTTTCATGTCAGGAATACTTTTTTTCGGTCTAGCAACACGCGCCCCGACCCCTTTTGCACAATCAATCGGTGATCCACCGCCAAATGCAATGATACCTTTACACTTACTTACGTGGTAAAGAGATAGTGCGTCTTCAATATTATAAATTGTAGGGTTTGGAACGGTTTTATCATAAATAAAATATTTTACTCCTGCTTCTTTTAGTTGTTTAAGAAATTCATCTAATAATCCAATTGACGTAATACCCTTGTCTGTCACTATTAACACCCTATCAATATTGATACTATTTAAGTGAATTGGAAGTTTACTTAAGCTATTTTCTCCAGTTAATAATTGAGGTTCACGCCAAGGTAAAAAGTAGGAAACCAACTTAAACGTGTTTTGATATAATCTACAATACAACTTGTACATATTAAGACCTACCTTTCCTTTTTGGTAAGTATTAAGATACATAGCTATAAATATAGTAGTAAGAAGACCAAAAATACTACTTTTATACTTTGAGTTTTCTATAAAATGAATGTCTTTTTTACTACTTACATATATACGATACTGTTTTTCTTTATCAATAAACTTAGGTTTATAGTTTTGAGCGTTTAGCACTTCTTTTAAAAAATTCCATAAAAAGATAAGTCCCCTTTAGTTGAATAAACTTAGTCTACAACTCATTATTTAACCAATTCAATAATTTAAGAATTGTATCTGCATAGTGCCTAATCTCATTTATTGTTTCTGTCGCTTGGATAGTTCCCATCTGCTGTTCTTCTTCGTCTGTACATTCAATCCATAAAGAACGTTTTAAATTGTATTCAAGCCACCCTAATTTTCCTGAAAAACCATTTGCTAATACTACTCTCCAGTCTGCTTGCAGTTTACCATATCTCTTTTTATATCCACTTATAAAAGAGAAGAATCTTTGTTTATCAATGTCCCCTTTTTCATTTTTAGACCAATAGATTGCTGTTTCAATTAAGTCTTGCATTGGATTTATATAACCAGCTGATTCCCAATCAATAAGAACGGGATTGTATTGGTTCCACATAACATTCTTAGAATCTAAATCCCTATGGCTAATAACCATATTTGATGAAAGAGATTCAGATGCGCGAATTGCATTTAAATTCCATTTGCTAAGGTTATCGAGATTTTCAAGGAGTAACTTAACCCATTCTGAACGATTTTCTTTACCTTTTTGCAAATAATAATTCCAATTAGTAGGTTGTCCGTTATCAAATCCATCATTTGTTATACTTAACTCCGAAAAATCAGCTTTATGTATTGCTGCAAGAATTGTACCTATTTTTTCGCAATGAATATTATTGATTTCATAAGGTTTCAGACTTTCACCTTCTATCCAATCAAACACAAGATAAAACTGATTGTCTACTTTTTGTAAAACATCTCCATTAAGTTTTTTTGCTGGAAGAGTTGGAATGTTATTAGACAAGAAATTGGCTATTTTTTCTGAGTTGATATAGTTTCGCATTGCCGTTGGTCTAAGCATTATTTGAGGATTTAAAAGTTTTACGGCATACTTTCCTTTCGTGGTTTCAACAGCATACATTCTATGTAAAAGCCCACCAGAAATGGATTCGGGGGCATTCAATAATTCACCAAGTTGAGATGTTTGACACAAATCCTTAAATTCCGATTTATATTGTAAATCACCCATTTTCGCACCTCCCCTTTAACTTTTTACGAAAAGTCTTCTTATGTTCATATAATCCAGATCCGTTAACTTAGTTTTACTTAGCATACATGGCATCTTAATATACTTACGTGTAATTTCGACAAAGAAAAAGTAGTTCCCTTTTCTAATCATTTAATTTAAATAAAACAATAAAAATTAAACTTAAAATACATAAAAATAGAGTAAAAACATCTGTTTATGTATTTTATTTTTTTAAATTGTTGGATGGTCTAAAAACACATATAAAAGTAGATAAAAAAGCAAGAGCAATTCGCTCTGCTTTTTTATTGTTATATCAATGTTTTTTATGGAATTAAAGGTTTAAATTACATGTGTAAATCTCATACTTCATCAGGACTTATTGTTATGTTCCACATTTATGACGACATTTCCCTTCTTGTGTCCTTTTTCGACATATTTATGAGCTTCCACAATCTCTTCAAATGCATAGTACCTGTCAATGACTGCTTTTATCTTCCCCGTCTCGACAAGTTCTTTAAGGAAATTTAATGCTTCGGAAGTTTCAGGTGAATTTTGACTTAATATTAATTTCTTGCTGCTTGTCAATTTAGTCCATAGCATTCGAACGCTTGGCAACGGTTCAACAACATTTATATAGGTACCGTCCTTCTTTAGCAATTTGTTACAATCTGAAAATGAACTCTTGTTTACTGCTTCAAAAATAATATCATAAGTCTCGTCTGTACGAGAAAAATCCTTTGCTGTGTAATCAATTACCTTGTCGGCTCCCAGAGATTTTACCAATTCTAAATTCGTGGAACTGCATACCCCTGTAACTTTTGCTCCGAAATACTTGGAAATCTGTACTGCATAAGTTCCTACACTCCCTGAAGCGCCATAGACAAGGACCTTTTGACCACTCTGAATGTTAGCTTTTCTAAGATGAAACAAAGCTGTGCGTGCTCCAATTGGAATGGCAGCAGCTTCCTCATAGGTTATATTGGAGGGTTTAATAGATACTGGTCCATCTTCAGGTAGACAAATATATTCAGCATAAGAACCAAAACTCGCTTGGGTAGCTGCAAAGATCTGGTCGCCTTCCTTAAACCGTTTGACATCTTTCCCTACTGACTCCACTTCACCAGCTAATTCCATCCCCAGTATAGATTTTTTAGGTTGTCTAATTCCAAGTGTTATTCGAGCAGGCAACCAAACAGAGAGAGGAACTGTAAAACTCCGTGACCGAATATCCCCTGCTGTTACGGTTGTCGTTTTTATTTTTACTAGTATTTCATTTCCCCTAGGAGCGGGTTTTTCTATTTCTTTTAGTTGAAGAACGTCAGGGGGACCGTACTTTGTATACACAATTGCTTTCATTTATCTTCCTCCAATTGTTCTATTTATTAATATCATACGAAAAATATGAATAAATAGAACAATGGTTCATTCTTCAATAACTGGTCTTAAACTACCCTGCTCTGTCAATTAAAAAACGGATTATGTAAATACATTTTTCTCCTCAACAAAATGATCTTTATATAGAGTTGGTACCGTTTAATAAACATTTAAGCGTGCACAATGTTTTGCATTTTCTACAAATCCACGTTCTCATAACTCCCTACCACTCCCAAATTAGTATGATTAATTATAAAATTCTAAAGAATAAATTATAGACTTATTATTCTGAAATATATATAATTATATTTGGAACATACAAAAAACTCTCTTTTCTCAAAAGAGAGTTTTTTGTATGTTCATATTTAACAAGTTTATAATAGCCTTTAACTATCCTGAACAATACATTAAATAAACTTATTATGAAATCCCAACAAAGCCAGCAGCCACTTTATTGATATTGAATTTTATATTCCATTCTTTTATAAGAGAATCAAAATAAGACTATGAATTGAAAGGTGAAGATAATGAAAATTGAACATATAGCTATTTGGGTAAATGATTTAGAAGTAATGCGCACATTTTATACCAAATATTTTAAAGGTAAAGCTAATAACTTATATCGTAATGAAACAAAACAATTTGAATCTTATTTTATTACATTTGAAACAGGGGCACGTATAGAAATTATGCGAAAGAAAGGAGTAAAGAATAAACCTAAAAATGAAATTACTGGATATGCTCATTTCGCTTTTTCTGTCGGAAGCAAAGATAACGTTAATCGATTAACGGAAACATTAAGAAAAGCTGGCTATCCTATATTAAGTGAACCTCGCTTTACTGGTGATGGATACTATGAAAGCGTAGTAAGTGATCCAGAAGGCAATCAGATTGAAATAACAATCTAAAGTTCACAACATGCTTCTTACGAAAAAATAACAAATTTTCTCTTTTCTTTAAATCAATAGTATTTTATTGAGAAATATTTTTCTTAATCCCTAAATATTGTGAAATTTGATACAATTATATAAAAATATATTAGGGGGGGTTATGCCATGGAGACTACAACAGTTACGTTAGAACAAATTACTTCTTTACTAAATAATTGGTACGATGCAATTCGTAGTCAAAATACAGTTCTTGCACTTGAAATTAGAAATGATGTAAACAAGAAAATTGATAGGATTGAGGAAAATCAGAACATTATACTATACTACATTTTACTAGAATTTAGATATAAATTACTTACAAATGATTATAAAGAATCAAATACTTTGTTAGAAAAAATTAATAGCTTCGAAAAACCAACCGATGCTTCTTTAACATATTACTATCATTTCTTTAAAGCAATACATGCTACTGAGATTGGTAAATTTAAAGAAGCTAACGAATACTTTAGCAATGCTAAAGAGTTATTAAAAACTATACCTGACGAAGCTCAAAAAGCTGAATTTCACTACAAAGCTGCAGCATACTACTATCAAGTTCGTCAACCACTTGTCGCTATTAATTATGCAACAAAAGCTAAAAATTATTATGAAAACTCAATAGGATATGAGGTTAATATTGCTGGTTGTACAAATATTTTAGGACTTACATGTACTTCTTTAGGTCAATATGAATCAGCTGAAGAATATTTCATAAATGCTTTAGATATTGCTAATAAAAAGAAAAGTACACTACTTGCTCTAAAAATTAGACATAATTTAGGTTTCTTATATGCTGAGCAAAACTTATCTGAAGCTGCTATTAGAAATTTATCTGCTTCCATTGAAGATCCTGAAACTGACTATAAATGTACCTTCCTATTAGCAAGAGAACATTTTAAATTAGGTCACACTGAAGAAACAAATAAATTTATTGAAAAAGGATTGGAAATTTGTAACCGTTTACAAGTAATTGAATATAAACATCACTTTTCCATCCTTCACGCATTAAATACAGAAGAACCAACTAATACATTTGAAACAATAATTAAAGAAGGAATTCAATACTTTGAGCAAGAAGATTTATTAGGGTTCGTGCATGACTACTCTAAACAATTGGCTCTAAAGTTTTATGCTTCTAATCAACCTGATAAAGCAAGTCAATATTTTTATAAGTCACACGAAGCAGAACAAAAACTACACGATAAGGAGGCTTTAAAATAATGAAAAAATTAGCTAAATTTTTTGGAATTACATTTGGGTTAACTTTACTACTAACAGGAATTATTGGGTATACTCCTTCAAACACATTACAAGCGGAACATGGTAAAACATTCCTGGAACAATCAAATGACCCTCAGGATGTGCTAAGAGAACATGGTAAAACGTTTTGATTTAAGTTACAAAATGAAAAGACCTTTAAAAAATAAAAAGAATGCACATATAAGACATGCCTTATATGTGCATTCTTTAATTGATTTGTTATTGAACTAATCTGTCACCGCTAATTAGAGAATATGATGTATATTACTTCCACCAAGCATCAAACATAGTTGTAGGAAGTTGTCTTTTATGTTCTGTAGCTAAATATCGTTTTTCGATTGCTTCTGCTACTTCTTTTGACACTTTCTTACCTTCTAAATAATCATCTAACTCTTCATAAGAAATTCCTAGCTCGGTTTCATCTGCTTGTTGTGGTTTATTATCTAATAAATCAGCTGTTGGAACTTTTAAATACAATCTTTCAGAAGCGTCTAAAGCTTTCAATAGTTCTCTTCCTTGTCTTTTTGTTAATCCAGATAACGGAAGAATGTCAGCACCACCATCGCCATATTTCGTAAAGAAGCCTGTTACAGCTTCTGCTGCGTGGTCTGTCCCGATTACAAGAAGGCCATTTTGTCCACCTACCGCATATTGCGTAATCATTCGAACCCTGGCTTTCACATTTCCTTTATTGAAATCTGTAAGTTGCTCTTTTGCATCTTTTTTATATTGCTCTGCAAAAGCGTCAACTGTCGTTTTGATATCAAATACAAATTCTTCGTCTGCTCGAATAAATTGTAATGCCGCTTGTGCATCATCTTCATCTTTTTGAACGCCGTAAGGTAGGCGAATGGCCACGAATTTTACATTTTGTCCTTCGGCTCTCAGTTCTTCTACTGCTAGTTGAGCAAGTCTTCCAGCTAATGTTGAATCTTGCCCACCGCTAATTCCTAAAACGAAGCCTTTTGCTCCTGTTTTAAGTGCGTACTCCTTTAAAAAATTTACTCTTTTACGAATTTCTTGAATAGGATCAATTACTGCTGATACATGTAAATCCGACATAATTTTTTGTTGTAAAGTTGTCATTTCAAAACATTCCCTTTCAGTTTTTAAAGTTTTATATGCAATGTAATCCTTATGATTGATACAAACCTTTTTCCTTGATGTAATAGTAGCAGCTATCCGGGAGAAGGTAACGTGGTTCGCCGCCTTTAGAAAATTCTTCGCGTATATATGTAGAACTAATTTCCATAGCTAATCCTTTATCAATTAATTGAAATCTACCATCATCATAATTGCGCAGGAGAGCGGATCGACTAATCGTTTGGAGCATATCGATACCATTGCGAGCCATAACGATGAAATTATTTTCACTTATCAATTCTTCGGCCATCTTCCATTTTCCATCAGCGATATCTACTAAAAGGTCTGCACCCATGATAAAGAACAATTCTGCTTCTTTTAATATAGATCTAAAATGCTTCATTGTATAGTATGTATAATGTTTTCCTGGTAATACGTTTAATTCATGGGTGTCCAGAACGAACTTGGGATTATCCTGTATGGCTAAACTAATCATCTTAGCGCGGTGATCACCTGTCGTTTGTATTTTCTTATCAATACGCTTGTTTGTAGAAGGTAAAAAGATAATATAATCTAGCTTTTTACGATGTGCCACAGTTGAAGCAGTCCACAAATGAACATTTGTGATTGGGTCAAATGATGAACCATATATTCCAATTCGTCGCCCTTTTTTTAATAGTCCGCTAATATCTTTTTCTGGATTCAATTCTTGAAGGTACTCCATGCTTTTAGTTGATTTGATTTCATTTTTTTTCATTTTTTAATCATCTCCGCAACTTTTTGTTTTACTTCCTCAATATGTTTCATTTTGTTGTCCCAACACTTTTGACTAAGGTCTAAAGGATATTCTTCTGGATTTAATCCGCGTTTATATTCATCCCAAAGTAAATCTAAGTTGTCTTTTGTGAATTGCTGGATTTCTTGCAGTGATGCAGATTGATATACACACTCGCCTTCTATGAAAATATCGTGATGCAGCTCTTTAGCCTCAAAGTTCGTTACAAATTTACTAATAAAAGTATGCATTGGATGAAACATTTTTAATCGATCTTCTTCAGCTGGATTTTCCGTCTCTAACGCGATATAATCTCCTTCTGATTTTTTGTTTGTCGTATTAATAATACGGTACACTTTCTTAAGACCTGGAGTAGTTACTTTTTCTGGATTGGAGCTGATTTTAATTGTATCTACCATTTCACCGTTTATATCTTCGATGGAAACAAGCTTATAAACAGCTCCTAGAGCAGGAGAATCAAATGCTGTAATTAATTTTGTTCCAATTCCCCAAATATCAATTTTTGCTCCTTGTGATTTTAAATGAGTGATCGTTTTTTCGTCTAAATCATTGGATGCAATAATTTTTGTTTCTGTAAAACCTGCTTCATCTAACATTTTTCTCGCTTCTTTAGATAAGTAAGCTAAATCTCCGCTATCTAGTCGAATTCCCTTAAAATTAATTTGATCGCCAAGTTCTTTGGCCACTTTAATAGCATTAGGCACCCCTGATTTTAATGTATCGTAAGTATCTACTAGAAATACGCAATCCTTATGTCTACGAGCGTATTTATGAAAAGCGGTATATTCATCGCGATATGCTTGAACCATTGCGTGTGCGTGTGTACCAACTACAGGAATGCCAAACAGTTTTCCGGCACGTACATTAGATGTAGCGTCAAATCCTCCGATATATGCAGCCCTTGTGCCCCAAATTGCTGCATCCATTTCGTGAGAGCGACGAGTTCCAAATTCCATTGCAGTTTGTTCTCCTACTACTTGTTTCATTCGCGAAGCTTTTGTTGCAATTAATGTTTGGTAATTTACAATGTTTAGAATAGCTGTTTCAATGAGTTGAGCCTCTACTAAAGGTGCTTCAATTCGAAGCATCGGCTCATTCCCAAAGACTAATTCACCTTCTTTCATCGAACGGACAGTTCCAGTAAACTTTATACCTTTTAAAAACTCCAAGAAATCTTCTTGATACCCTAATTCATCGCGAAGATATGCAATATCACTTTCAGTAAAACGGAAATTTTTTAAGTAATTTATAATTCTTTCTAAACCAGCGAAAACAGCGTACCCGTTTCCGAATGGAAGTTTTCGAAAGAATACTTCAAATACTGCTTTACGATTATGCATATTATCTTCCCAGTACGTTTCCGCCATATTAATTTGATAAAGGTCAGTATGTAGTGTTAGGCTATCGTCTGTATATGTATTATTCATTATAATTCCCTCCAATTATTTAAAATATATTGTATGTATACATCTATAATATTTAACAATTAACAAATTGTTAAATATTAATTTTAAAAAAATTAGTATCTAGCTGTGTATATTGGTTGCACTATATCCATCTCTATAAAACGATATAATTGTGCGGATTTTTTCGATGTTCGCTGAGTCGTTTGGCCCGTAATTTCTTGAATGAACGGCAAAGTTTTTATTTTTCTCGCAAATGCCTGCCCACTCTTAATTGCTGGATCTTCAGTAACAGTCAACAATACGGCTTGTAGCTCAGAGTATGTGAAACTCTTTGGTAAGAAGTTTTTTGCTACAATTGTTTGAAGTAAATCCATTGTAATAACTTTAATTGCGTCTCTTATGATCTGATTATGATCAAAAGCTAAGTCTAATTTTAGTACTTCTTCAATTGAAAATAATGCAACTTCTGCAGCATCATCATTAGCTTGACGTTTTTCTAAATAATACTCTGGTACAATTGCATAATGTGCATTAGAAATAATCCAACCTCGTGGATCACGGCCAGGTTTATCATACACGCCATAATGTTTAATATGTATACCTTCTACACCTGTTTCTTCTTCTAGCTCTCGCTTTGCTGCTTCAAACGCCGTTTCATCATCCTGTACAAAGCCGCCAGGTAACGCCCATTTCCCCGCTTCAATATTAGGTTTTCCTTCTGAATTGGTCAATGCCCGTTTTATCAGCATTAATTTCAAAGCCATAACAGGAGGCTTATGTTCTTCTTTTTCCTCAGTTACAATAGTAAATACTGCAATATCTGATGTATAGCCATCCGGTGTCTTATATTTTTTAACATCATATTGTTGTAAAGCTTCTTGGTTTGACATTTAGCTCCCTCCTAAACGGTTAGTATTTTTCTTTACGTATTTCTCTTCTCTTAATAATTAACAATTGGTTAATTATTAATTCGATTATGCACGAATTATTTTTATTTGTCCATAGAAATTTTTAAAAATCCCCATATGGCTTAGTTTAAATTTTACACCGTTTGTTTTTATATAATGGATGATTTGAATTTACAATATTTCTTTTTCTTTTTCTTCTGTATTCCAATCTGTAAAGATGCTAGTTACGGCGTCAACTGCAACTTCAACTACGAATTCACATAGGCCAGCTACCACTTCTTCAATCACTTCATACATATTCACCCACTCCTCTTTTGATTAAATTTATCTTTAGTATATAAGCTGGATATTTTTAAATGCTATTGAAGAAGATGACAGATACCTTACAGTTTTGTAAGACTAATAGGGGGAGCGTCAGGAAAATGCAGGTTTACAACGTTAGGGAAATTACAATATTAAAAAGCCCGCTTTCTCAGTATTAAATTAAGAAATTGGGCTTTTTTTGTTATTACAGAGTTACAAATCTATGCTTGGGACATGATTGGATGCTTAATATGTAAAGGAAAGTCCTCATTACTAGCGGATTTTACAAATAATACTTCACTTCCATTAAAGACATTACTTTCTGTTTGAATATTTTCATAGTCTGGGGTGTAATGAAATACTATTTTTTTCGTAGAATGATCAGCAATTTTTGTTAAAATGTGTTGAATTTCAAATACTCCTCAAAGCTTATGCCGAATATATTATTAGTAAGTTCACAATAACTTTTTCTAAGGGCTTTATTATTTTTATAATCTTTTATAAAACGTAGTTGGCTCATTTAATTATTCTCCCTATATTTTTTAACATTTTTGTTATCTTTATTTTATCAGGGGAATTACTCCAGAAGAACATGAATATTCCATGTAGTCGTAAACGCTTCTTTTCAGCAATTATTTTCAATTTCCTACTTTTCACATGATTGACACCGATAAATCCTAATTTCTTCATGGATAAAATCTGAATCTTTATCTATGATTTTTAACCACTCTTCTTCATTTTTATCTTGAACTGAAATAATCCAGATATCAGAAGGATTAACCATCTTGCAAGTAGAATGTTACTCCATCGTGAATTATTTTATCTATAACATTACATAGCTCTGGAAGATCATAGACTCTAAGCTCACACCAATCAACCTTGTATCCTTGTTTTTTAGCATTTACAAACACTTAAAATGTTTTCTCTTTTTTACAAGGGGCAAGAAGACCATCTTCGAACAATGGAGCCTATGTTTTAAATTCTTCAACATTTCTAAGATAATCACTCTTGGCTTAACAGTAGCTTATGTACATAGTATATAAATATTTTTTTCTATTGGAGGGATTTCCTAATGGCTGATAATATGCAACAACTGATTCAAGATCATAAACAATTTTTTCATCATGATCATACAAGAAGTCTACAATTTCGCCTTGAACAATTAGAAAAATTAAAAAATGCTATTCGAAAATATGAAAATCAAGTGCTGAACGCATTATATCAAGATTTACATAAAAGCGAGTTTGAAGCGTATGCTGCAGAAGTGGGTTTCGCCTTTAACAGTATCAACTTTATAATGAAATACCTAAAACAGTGGATGAAACCTCAAAAAGTAAAAACACCTATTCATTTTGCTCCTTCCAAAAGTTACATAATAAAAGAGCCATATGGTACAGTGCTAATTGTTGGCCCTTTTAATTATCCATTCCAATCAATAATGGAACCTCTTATCGGGGCGATTGCGGCAGGAAATTGTGTAGTTCTCAAGCCTTCAGAAAATGCACCAAATGTTTCAGCTGTAATTAACAAAATAATAAGTGAAACGTTTGATAAGCAATATATTCGTGTAATTGAAGGAGACAAAGAAACAACTTCTTTATTGATTCACGCACCATTTGACCATATCTTTTTTACTGGTAGCGTTCAAGTTGGAAAAATTGTCATGGAAGCTGCGGCGAAAAACCTTGTACCAGTAACATTAGAACTTGGTGGAAAAGGACCAGCTATTGTCGATGAAACAGCTAACCTCGATATAGCAGCCAAACGTATTGTCTGGGGAAAATTTATAAATGCTGGGCAATCCTGTATTGCACCTGATTATGTTATTGCTCACAAATCTGTTAAGGTACAATTGATTTCGAAAATGAAAGAAGTCATCACAAGCTTTTATGGATCAGATGTATCAAAAAGCAATGATTATGGTCGAATTGTCAATGAGGGACAATTTGATAGACTTATTTCTATATTAGAACAAGACCAAAATCATATAATATTTGGTGGAAAATCATCTAGAAGTCATTTATATATTGAACCAACACTTCTTGAAGCAAAATCGTGGGATGATGCAGCTATGAAAGAAGAAATTTTCGGACCAATTTTACCAATTATGGAGTACAGCGATTTAGATGAGGTCATTCATATGATTAACAACCATCCCAAACCGTTAGCTTTGTATGTATTTACTGAAAATAAAAACGTCGAAAAACAAGTATTAGGACGAGTTTCTTTTGGAGGAGGATGCGTCAATGATACAATGTCACATATGGCTAATCTCCACTTGCCTTTTGGCGGAGTAGGAAGTGCAGGATTCGGTGCCTATCATGGGAAACATAGCTTTGATGCTTTTACACATCATAAAAGCATTTTAAAGAAAAGTTCAAGGATAGACCTAGGGCTTGTATTTCCACCGTATAGGGACAAAATTAAAATTTTACGAAAGATATTTAAGTAATAAGAAACGGTTTGCCATTATTATTTGTAAAATCCCCCCCCATATTCTCAATTAGGGGTACCAGCAACATTTCGGAAATCTTGTGCGCTAAGCAGATTTAACTAAAAAAGGCGAATTCCTGTAGTATGAGGAATCGCCTTTTTTTAGTTAGATATAGACTCGAAAAGGATATTTATACCATATTTAAATCGATTTATGTTAAAATTATTCTGAATATTAATATTATTACCTAGGAGGATTATAAATGCTTACACCAGAACAAATCTCCAACTTATTTAGAAACTTTTCAGAAAAAGAATGTAAAGGGTCGAGCGATTTATATGAACATTTATCATTAAGAATTGCAGAAGATGAGGAACTCCTTGCATTAGCGTCACATGCACAACTTGGTCAGCCAACTCCAAATTTATTACTTGGTGCCGTTCACTATTTATTATTGAAAGGCAACGGCCATGTATTAAAACAATACTACGATAGCCTCATTTCAACTCCAGAAAAAAAATTAGACCAGGCTTTTTACCATTTTAAAGGCTTTTGCCAGCTTCATAGAGAAGAGATTATTGCTATTTTAAAAACGAAGTTAGTACAGACAAACGAAGTAAGAAGATGTACGTATTTATATCCGAGTTTTTGCTATATGTTTAATAAAGTTAATAAACCTTTAGCGTTAATTGAAATCGGAACAAGCGCTGGTTTACAATTATTTTGGGATCAATATTGTTATTCGTATGGAACTGAGAAAGTGTATGGTAACATAAATTCTAATGTCCAATTAAAATCTGAAATAAAAGGTGAAAATCAACCATTTCTTTTACAACAAAGCCCTCCTGTCACAGAAAGAATTGGATTGGATTTACATATAAATGATTTGAATGATGAGGAAGATTATTTATGGTTACGCTCGCTCATTTGGCCAGAGCATAAAGAAAGGCTTGAAATGTTCGATCATGCAGCAGCTTGTTTAAAAGAACAATCAGTGAAACTTATAGAAGGGGACGGGGTATCTCTTCTTTCTGAAATTGCAGAACAAATTCCAGGGGATTCAGTGATTTGTGTCTTCCATACACATGTAGCAAATCAAATACCAGAGGGTATAAAGCATAAACTAGTAGAACAGATTAAAGAAATTGGTGCCAAGCGAGATGTTTTCCATCTTTACAATAACATGTGGGATAGAGATCTTCATCTTGATTATTTTATTAATGGTAAAGAATACAATGAAACGATCGGAGAAACAGACGGTCATGCACGCTGGTTTAGCTGGGGATTAGAGGATAAATCTTTGTGCTGAATTTAGATGTAAATGTGTAGAAAGAATAAAGTTATTTAATCTTGTTCTTAGAAAAACAAGAATCGCCTATCTATATATTTGATAGGCGATTTCTATGTTTAAAAACAAATAAACAAAATATCAAGTATGTAGACAACAAGAACGGAAGTTCATAGAAAATCTAACCTTAGCTTGATGGACATGTGGCGAGACCTCAATACTAAAAAGGCATCTACTGAGAATCAGCAGATGCCTTTTTAGGTTTTCGTTTATGGCTTTGTTTTAAACTAATGTTGATAATTAGCTACAAATATGAAGATTGTGGAGTGTAATTTAAATTATATAATGAATACCACAAACTACTTTGGCTCAATAGTAATATTTATTTTCAGTTATAATATAAAGAGGGAAACAAACTTGCTGGCATGTTCGACTTATACAATTGCTCTAATACCTTTTGGTCTTTACAATATACTTCTGCACGGTTATGTTTACTTACTAAATCAATTCTTATAAAAATTGTTTCTTCGGTATTGCACCACCACTCAAAGTATTTATCTGAAAATGATTCTCTCTTAATTTTATTTAAAGCGTTCGTTTTTTTAAACTCATCAATTTCACTCTTTTCAGCGCCACGTGTTAGCCAATTTGGATGCTTATTAAGCATATAATATTTAATTGCTTCATCTTCTAAAAATTCTTCTATATTGTCAGCACTAATGAAAAAACTCCCCATGCAGAAATGATATATTTTCCCATCCTCATCAATACAAGGTCCAAAATCTCCTGCATAATGATATTCCATACATTGAAAAAAGTATTTTCCGTTTTCTTTTCTAAAATATCTAAGTTCATATTTTTCTTTAAATGTATTGAAGTAAAACATATCCATTTGGAAAACTTCATAAAATTTTTTACCAATTTTATACCAAATACCACCAAATGATACTTGAAAATCAATTACTTTATCAAAAAAAGGTATTCCTTCATTGGCAAATACTCTTTTTATTTCATCTTTATCTTTAATTGTATCAACTTTCTTACCAGATAATATCATGTCATTTACTGTCTCAGATAGAATGTTTTTCTCCATAATTTTAATACCTTTCATATTTATTAAAATGATCAACTACTTCTTTTTATTGGGAACTAAATTTTACAATTGATTCTATCATTTGTTCCCAGTCTTCACTATGAATCTCATGCCCTGATCCATCAAGAGTCACTAATTCAGTATGGGGAATGGCTTTCGCAAGAGCAAGTCCATGTTCGTATGGAAGAGCTGGATCTTCTGTTCCATGAATAATGAGTGCTGGTATGCTGATTTCTCTCATCCTATTATAATAATCACCTCCGCCTTGCAGCATGGCATGATTAAATCTGCTTGGAAGCTGTTTGGCACGAGTTACCTCCCTTTTCGCCAATTTATATATTCTTTCCCTCTCATAAGGTTTGGAACCGGCTAAAGTTTTCCATAAACCCGCAATATAGGAAATAGCCGCCTCTTGATTTGACCAGTCTATGGAAGTACTCTTTGCATGGTAATTTAGTATGTTCTGATCCATTGGAGGAAGTTTTTCCATCTCAGTCCCGAACACACTTGATGCAATTAAAGTAAGCGTAGATATACGCTTTGGATATCTCAGAGCAAGAATTTGGCCAATCAAGCCACCTAAGGACATTCCAACGATATGAGCCTGCTTTATAGAATAAGCATCCAGGACTCCAATTGCATCGGCAGCCATGTCTAATATTGTGTAGTTGGAAGTACCAGGTTCATAAGTAGTCGATCGTCCCAAATCACGATGATCGTATCGAATGACAAATCTTCCTTGATCAGCAAGGCGGAGACAGAATTCCTTATCCCACCAATCTAATGAAGACATAGCCCCCATGATTAAAAGTACAGCAGGGTCCTTAGGATTTCCAAAACTTTCTGCACAAATCTCTACTTTATTTATTTTCAATATTTGTTCCCCCATGTTTCTCCTCCTTTAACATTAACTTCCTATTATTATAAGATATCAGGACGTATTAGGTCATGTATATTTCATAAGTGGCAGTTTTTTTCTGTAGATGAATGATAGTAGAGCCCAATGATTGACCAAAAAGCTAATCGTACTTTTAAGATGTATTATTCTTGTTCTATCATCGCTTCCTTTGGTACACCAAAGAAATAGGTTACGATAAACCCACCGATGTATCCTGCAAATAATCCAATGACGTATTTCCACCATACTCCACCAGCAATTAAAGGAATTAATGCCAGACCAGATGGTCCGATAGCAATTGCACCAACGTTACCAAGTAATCCGATGACTGCTCCTCCAATACCTCCACCGATACATGCGGTGATAAAAGGGTGACCTAATGGTAATGTAACACCGTAAATTAATGGTTCTCCAATGCCAAGAATTCCTACTGGGAGTGCACCTTTGATTACATTTGTTAAAGATTTATTTTTACGACAGCGGATCCATAATGCCATTGATGCTCCAACTTGCCCAGCTCCTGCCATCGAAAGAATAGGAAGTAATTGTGTCATACTCGTTGTATTGATCATTTCAATATGGATTGGTATTAATATTTGATGTAATCCTAACATAACAAGTGGTAAGAATGTTGCGCCAAGTACAAATCCAGCAAATGCACCACCGCGTAATAATACCCAATTAATAGCACCAATTAAGTTATCTGAAACGAAACCTGCTAATGGCATGAGTAAGAAAATTGTTACAAGCCCTACTATTAATAATGCGATTGTAGGTGTCACGATAATATCAATTGCATTGGGAATCACTGTACGTAATTTCTTTTCTACAAATGCTAAGATCCAAACAGCAAATAATACACCAATAACTCCACCTTGTCCTGGTGATAACGGCTGACTGGTAAAGATATTAAGAATTGGATTTTCTGGCGTCATACCAGTTAAAAGGGTAATACCACCGATTACCCCACCAAGTGCTGGTGTTGCATCGAATTCTTTTGCCGTATTAATGCCAACATAAATTACTAAATAACTAAATAATGCATTTTTAATCACATTTAAAACTGTTAGGTATTGTCCCCAAGTTTCTTTATCTAAATTTCCAGCAGTAATATTATTTAATAGAATAGAAGCAATACCTGCAATTAACCCCGCTCCAACGAATGCTGGTATAAGAGGAATAAAAACGCTTCCAATTTTTCTTGAAAAATTTTTAAAAGGTGTATGATTCTTTTTCTTTAATTCTGCCTTGATTTCTGCACCTTTTGCTTGTAGTTTTTCTGCAGAAGAAACTTTTGAAGAACCACCTTTTCTCTCTGCTAATGCAGTACCGAACTGTTCTGCTACTTTCGTTACAACACCTGGTCCAAGAATGATTTGGTATGTTTCATCATCAACAATACCAAGAACTCCATCAATCTTTTTCAATACTTCTTCATTAATTAAATTACGATCTACAGGTGTAACGCGAAGACGTGTCATACAGTTTGTATATGCTGAAACATTGTCACTACCACCAATCGCATCTAAAATTTGAGATGCCATGCTATGATATTTGTTCATCATGTCTCCCTCTTTTCGGTTATTTTACTGCTTGTCTAACAAACCCTTGCGTTTCTGCTAATTTCTTCATTGCTTCTTCTTTTGAAAGTCCTGTCAAAATCATTACAATCGCGATTTTAGGTTTATTATCTGCTTTTACTAAGTAGGTTTCAGCTATTTCATAATCACAAGATGTTGCTTCCATCACGATACGCTTTGCACGCTCTACTAACTTTTCATTTGTTAGTTGAACATCAACCATTAAATTCCCATACACTTTCCCGATTCCCACCATAGAGGCTGTTGAGAGCATATTGCAAATTAATTTTTGTGATGTACCTGCTTTTAAGCGGGTTGAACCAGTTAATACTTCTGGTCCGTTTACTACTTCAATGGCAATGGTTGCGACTTTCCCTACTGCTGAGTCTTTGTTACAGCATACTGCGACTGTTTGTGTACCAATTGAATTTGCATATTCTAATCCTCCGATAACGTATGGAGTTCGGCCGCTTGCTGCAATTCCTACTACAATATCTTTATTTGTTAAATTAATATTTTTTAAGTCTTGAATACCTAATTCTTTACTGTCTTCTGCCCCTTCTACTGCTTTAATGAAGGCTTTTTCACCGCCAGCAATTAACCCGATTACTTCTTCTGAGTCTGTTCCAAATGTTGGAGGACATTCAACCGCATCTAACAAACCAATACGTCCACTAGTTCCAGCTCCTATATATATTAAGCGGCCGCCTTTTCTTTTTGTTGCAACAATCGCTTCAACGGCCTTGGCGATTTGCGGAAGCTCTTGTTTCACTGCTTCTGCGACTTTTGCATCTTCTTCATTCATGATTGTTAAAAGATCAATTGTTGACATTTCGTCTAAATTCATTGTTTTTTTATTGCGTGTTTCGGTTATTAAATTTTCTAACATATTCATCACCCTCATTTATTTCAAAATGTTTCATCTTCTCCATGGATACTATTTATTTTATATTGCTATGCTAAACGCTCAAAAAAGAGTCTTAAATTATTATTTCTTGCAAGTGGGAGCATACCTCATCTCAGGGATATGGCCAAGGAGTCATGTTTAGACATTATGAGTGGTATGGTAAAACTGCTAATATGGTTGCGGATTGGAATGATAGAGCTTCAGCAATTGAAATCACGATGAATCCGTAATAAGTAACGGGGAATTTTAATTGAACAGGTGAAGAAGTTTCAAAATCACTATCCTCTCGTCGTTTTAGAAGAAATGGGAGAATAGTAATTTTTTAAGGGGATGAATTTCGATCGAAAGAAAATTGAGATTGATAATAGATTTATATCCGTATATCAAGAATAAAAACAGTGTAAGAGCAGTAGAAGCAATGAAACAAGTAGGAATGAAGAATAATACATTTTAATAGATATCTAATAACGTACGATTTTCTTTTTTAGGTCGGGTCTTATAAGGAAAAATAAAACAATTAGAATAATTGATACGTGTAAAACTAGGTCATAATGCATTGATTTCATTTGACTGCTTATATAGGCTCTATAAGATGTTTTGGATGTTCTGATACCAACAGCATTATTATTAATGTTAAAATTCATTACAAGCTAATCTGAAGTGTCGATTTTTTATACACCTGTAAGATTTTTTGTTCAAATGTAAAAAAAGCATCCTTTTTTTAGAGTAAGGACACAATTTTTGTTCAATAGATCCTTGAGACCTATTATGTAAGTGGGAATAACGATCAAAAAGAGGAAAAGATTTATTTTCACCTTCTTGAAGAGTAAATTCTAACCTTGGGATCCAATTATTTTCCTCTCCCTCAATAAGGTGCTCAATCACTTCTGAGACATCCCAAGTCCCTTCGCCTTCACTACATTGCACCCATCCATCGGATAAACCAGATAAAAAATACACCAATGAAGGAGTTTTGGGTAGTCATAGGGAATTTAGACTATTAAGTAGATAAGTTATATAGGGAGACTGCCGACAAACCGCGATTATACACTAAGACGTTTTTGGGAAGTTAAACCCCTGATTTTTCTACGCCAAGCAGAAGAATCAGGTTTTTTTATAACCATGGGGGACGCAGTGTGACACCTTGTAGCTTGATTTCTAATACCACCTTACGTACATTCCGTAACTGGTAGGGATTATTTATATAATGTGAGAAAGGCTGTGAAGTTGTTTGAGGGGTTATAAAGCAATGATATTTGATTTAGATGATACCTTACTTGATAGGGATAAGGCAGTAGATAAATTGTTTTCAATTATTTTAGAGAAGTGTTATGGGGATGTTAAACAACATTCAGTAAAAAACGAAATGTTGCAGAAATTCAAGGAATATGATAAAAGAAGCTATGGCCACAGTGACAAAGTAAAAGTTTTGGAATCATTTTTTGATGAATTTCCACCAAAATATAGATTGCCACGCAATTACATTCAAGATTTTTGGAATAATAATTTTCCTCATTGTTTTTCTATAAACCAAAATACTATAAATATCATAAATACTATAAAGATGCATGTTAAAGTTGCAATTATAACAAATGGCTCAACTCAGAGACAAAAGGCTAAAATAATTAACACTAATTTAAATAGTTGTTTTGATATAATAATTATTTCTGAAGAAGTGGGATTTAGTAAACCTGACAAACGTATATTTGAATTAGCATTAAATAAGCTTAATGTGCAACCGGAAGCAGCATTATTCGTTGGAGATGACATAGAAAAGGATATTGGTGGTTGTCAAAATGCAAATATAAAGGGCATATGGTTCAATCCTTATATGATCAAGAATGATACCGAAATAAAACCATATGCCGAGATCAATTCTTTTGATAGATTATTAAGTTATTTTACATATTCAACATTTTCTTTATTCCGTTAACGGGCGCGATTATTGAAGAAAATTAAAATATTAAAATGACTATATTGCTAGGGCATTCTTAAAATTACCCCCATCCAAAATAGGACGGGGGTATGTCATCATATATCATATATTAATGTTTTATTTTTTTGTTATATCTTACAATATTCAGAAAGGAAGGTTATAAGTATTCCTATTACTTAATTTAACTGGAATAAAGAGAACAATAGGTACGGTCAAATCGTCCAGCAACCAAATCTTCCTTACGAATAAAGAAGTGTAGTACTCCTGCGTCCCACCAACAGAAGCCAACGTCATCATCTGTTTCCAGCTCCAACAACATCTGCATATCCGCGACTTCCTGCTTCGCCTTCGTCTTCGTCTTATCACCACCGAAATGTGCCGCGATCTTCTCCAATGCCTTATCCTCATTATATTCATATTCTTCACCAGTCAACAACATCAATGCTGCTTCGTATTCCGAATCATCATGCTGTCCTATCGGATAACCAAACAATTGAATAATATCGTCATCTTCTACGTCTCGAATCTCATAAAGTAAATCATCATAATCGTCTAAGGTGACGTTATTACTCTCTATCTGCTCATTATCAATGTAAGCGTAGCTTGGAGGCTCTAGTGATGAGCGCGCTTCCAGGTCATAGCCAACATAAGTATCTTCTAACGCAGTCTCACTTGGCGGTTCACGGCGGACAGCTGATAGTACCTCTGTTTCATCAAACCATATAACTCGATGTTCAATATTGTAAGCTGGCTCATCGATTCCGAGAAAAAAGACAGCATCCCTGTCTTTGGTAATAATGCATTATCATCGTGCTTCGCTACATCACACATATTCAATTGAACTAAGAAGGTCATTGGTGTCCCATCTGTTGTAAGCGGCCATGCAAATTGTGGAGGCAGATCTGGATCGCCTCCAACACGAGAACGCCCCAGCTTTGTGTAATCTGTCTCGCCTGCTTTTGCACAACGCACCCCTTGCCGCGATGTCTCCATCAAATAGTTTATCGCATGTTCAAAACCATTATCCTCCAATTGTTGCTTCAGCTTAATTCGATTCTGTTCTTGTAATTGCACGCTAACCCTCTCCCCATTCTCTCATCTAAATCAGTGTATCTATAACATATTCTATCATTTCATATGCCCCTCCATCATCAGGTACGTGATAAAATTCATTCCAATCTTATGCTTTTTTGCACGTAAAATCTTAAAAAGATAAATTTTTATTTACATAATTTTAAACTCAACACTAAATCTTGATTTCCCCAATAATGTTTAGTATGTTTGGCGTTATCACGTAATGTTATAGTTCTCAATTTACATTTATCGGAAGTGTCGTTTGTATTTAATAAAATGTTAGCTATCCATTTACAGTTTTTTACTACATATTTGATATAAGGAACGCGGAGTAATGATTTAATGGCATGTAGAAAAGAATTCTACAATAAAAGACAGACTTTACAAGGAGAAAGTCTGTCAAGTAACTCTTTGGTCTTACTATATAGCAGTGGATTTCGATAGGAATCTATACTTCTATGTCTAGTCCACGTACTATTTGTATCATAACTCATTTTTTAACAATCATATTAAATTGGAGTTGATAAGCTAGTTTGTTTCCTTATAGGTTTCAAGAAAACAGATTTCATTCTCACTAACAACGGTTTTTCGATGAAAGAATGAGCCAAACACCCCATTACCATTGCAATCACTATACATAATAATGTGGATAATAGATTTCCAATCAAATCATGGATACCTGACTTATTTATTATAATTGCTATTAATCCAAGGAATGGAGGATGTGTAAGGTAAATAGAAAATGAAGCATTTCCTAGATAATTAAATATCTTGGGGATACGAATTTTTTTATTCATATCAAAAGACACTAATCCTAAAATTAAAAACATAGCAGAAATCGCATACATTATGTTTGTATCTAACTTCATTAGATCATATAAAACAGTTATCCAAGTAAATATATAACCTAAAATCCCCAATGTAACAAATAATTTCCCATGCTTAATTGGAAAGTTCATAGAAATATATGCACAGCAACAACCTAAAATAAAATTCAGATTTATTTTATCAAACATAAAACTTATTAAATAATTACTTACCTCTATATCCTTCCAATAAATAAATAAAATGAGCATGATCCATAAACCAATTAAATACTTGAACATTTTTCCTTTACTTAAAATAAGACAAGAAAATATCAAATAGAATAAAATATTGTATCTTAAAGACCAAGCGCTATAAATAATGGGCTCTTCTTGCCACGGAACTAAAGACAGCGATCCTAAAATAGTTTTAATACTTTGTGAATAACCGTAACCAATAGGAATAAAGAAGAAGAAAACACAAACTATAAAAGTAACAATCCAATAAAAAGGATATATACCGATAAATCTTTTAATCAGAAACGGACGAAACTTTTCTTTATTTCCTATATCCTTAAAATATACATAGAATATCATAAACCCAGTTAATACAAAGAAATAGTCTGCTCCTCCAACACGCTCTAATTTTGTTAAATTTAAAAAGTTATAATTAAAGTGTTCATCTGCTACAAAGCTCATATGGAACATTAAAACTAGCAAAGGAACAATGGCCCTAGAGGCTTGAACAAGATTTAAACTTTTCTTTTGTTGCATAGAATCCTCCTCAAAATATAGCCTAAATTAAAATACCCTACTTTTTAGTCATCTATTCTATTTTTTGATGAGTTCTATATATAACGTCATTATGTTCCTGTTACATTATATCACCACTAAACATATTGAAACAGAGGGGATTTTGCATATAGTGTATACGATATACATCTTTTTTCTTTAAAAAGCCATGAAATAGGGTTCGGTCTAGGCAATCTTCGGTTATAATATGCATGTTATTTCCAATTAGCGCATTTATTATTTTTAAATACTACATATAACATAAACGTTCATTTTTACTCAAATTTGGAACTGAGCCAACATGGAGATTATTTTGTTTACACTGCTATGCTAAACATTCAAAAAAGAGTCTTAATGATTAAGACTCTTTTTGATAAACAATTTGTATTTCTTTTTAATCACTTAGACGTAGACTCAAAGTGAGCGGCAATAGTTAATGCATCTTGGATAGAGCCACTTGTTTCTATCCCATATAAAGTATCTCCATTTTGCCAATATACACGATTTTGTTTCAGTCTGTTATCCACTTCTATAACTGCGTAAGAGTTTGGAGTTGGTAGTGGCTCTTTCTCTAATTGGTTCACTATGGATTTTGCTACAGATATATTGTCATCTTTATTTGTCGATGGACTTTTTACAAAAATTTCCCAATGATCCTTAACAAAATTCAAATACATTGTTCCTGCTGCTCCCTCAGTAAAACCTTTAATTCCATTCCCTAAATCTATTGCACTAGGATCATCCTTGCTCGGGACATCTTTTTCGTAATCAGGATTTAATTTAAATGTTGAACATAAACTTTTACCGGCTTCTTCTTTTGTCTCATACTTTTTGACAAATAGTTTTGCGATTTGCTTAGCTTGATTAGAATCCGAAAGTGCAGAGGAATCAACAGGTAATGGACTGTTACTTTCAAAAAATGTAACAGTGTAACCTTTATCTTGTCCCTCTGTGTATGCAGATAAAACCTTTTTTTCAGTAGACAGAGGGATTTTTGTTGGTAAGAATATATTCATTTTTGTTTTTGCTGTTAAAGCTGTTCGAGTGGCTGTAAACACATCTTTTTGTTTCAATGCATGAGACTCTTGTTGTTTTTCCGTTTGTTTCGCTGTACGGGATTCTTGTTGTTTTTCTGTTTGTTTCTTAGGTTCAGTAGTTTCTTTTTTATCACATGCTCCTAGTAAGAGTAGGGAAACACACATGAATGCTGAAATTTTTTTCATTTCTTTTACCTCGAGTTTATTAATTTTGTGAAAAATAACATGATGAATTTAATAATAAAGTGACTTTTAAAACTAACGCAAATTTTTTAAAGTCTCCAATGCAGCAATTGTAAGCGCAGAGTTTCCCTCTTGTTCTAAAGCTCGGAAATACAAGCTTCTTAAGAAGGTTCTCATGTTTTGTATTAAAATATCATTTCGAGAAGCTGAAGCTTCTTCAATGATTGTAAAGCTATAAAGCCAATTGTTCCATTCTTCTTGGGCTAATATATTTTGGTTCCATAAAGAGATTACCGCCGTCACTAATCTCTCATCTTCAAAGTTTATGTATAGGTAATCGTGCAGACGAACTTTATGACGAACAGCAGTAAGGATTGCATGTGAAAATTCGCGACTTCGTATCGTACGTGCTAAAGCATCTAGCGCATCTGCGGCATGTGCAGTAGAATGAGCCCATCCTTTTCCATCTACATAGCCCCTTACATCTTGCTCAAGATACACATATTCAAGAACTTGTTCTGCCACGCTGTAGAGCTGTTCTTCAGATAAGAACGGTTCTTTTTCATGAACAGATAAAATAAGCGGTGGGATTAGAATTGAGAAAGCACGTTTAAAAACAGAGTCTGTTCCCTTCTCGCCGATTTTATAAAACAAATAATCAGGACTAAGCGCCTGCAGCAGTAGCCCGCGTAACTCTTTTTGTCTAAACACTTCACCTGTAATCCATCGTTCGAGCGTACTGTAAATCAATTCATCACGCAGCTCGGCATCGGGTGACCCGATATAATCCAGCATCCATTGTGCATATGGATATGCGTCCACATCTTCTGGGACGGCATAATTGTTATTTTTGATTTGTTGCAGTTCTTGTTTCAACTCATGTTGATCCATCATCATATTTTCTCTCCTCTCTTAAAGTTTTTATGCCATAGTTTTTATATTACCTTATATTTCTCTTTATATGCCATCCTCTATTTATAAATTTTATAGAAATATATAAGAATTGCACTAGCTATATATATGTACAAGTTAAAAAATTACATAAAAACCCCTTTTTTAGGAGAGGACGAGAGCATCTGGCCGTGCATAGAAGCGGTCAGAGACTTTTTCTGCCACATGCGAGGTTTAAAACAAAGGGAGCAAGCGAGTGTAGAACATGTTGTGTTCTACATAATTAGACTGCCCGTGCCATATAAAGAGACAGATGTACCAAGGACAACAAGCCATGGATTAACAGATGAATGTTTCATACCATCCTTCCCTCTCTGTTCTTATTGCAATTCTTTTCAATAATCGTCTAACGATGTTTATTATAACCACAATGCTCCGTGAGATACGGATATGAAGATAAAAATGAATATGGTGTACTACCTTTGACTTTATCGTTTTTAATTAACAAAAAGACACTTACCAATGAAGTGTCTTTTTGTTAATTAAATATATTCGATTTTTGCAGTAAAGCTGTGCTAACATAATGTATCTTCTAATGATTTATGTACATACCATATCAAACAATGTATTTGTTGCCATTTATAAGAATGCACTTTTTTAAAAATGTAATTATTCCCTAATTCAGATGCTTTTACTTTGCATGAATAGAGGATTTAATAAGCAAACATATCAGCCACTAAATTGCTAAATTCTCTTAAATATTGTAGATAATTGTCTCCTCCATAGTTATATCTTTTGTTATACATCTTTGCGACAACGACATTATATTCAGGAATAACTAAAATTGTTGGTCCTGTTATACCTAATATTTGATAAGATCCTTTTGGAACTCTTTCTCCTATTTCACTTTGCAGTGCTGGTGCATTCTGAACAAACCAAAACAATCCGTTTTGTGGTAAATTTGTATTTTTATAATAAGGAGAATGAATTTGTGTTGCAATCTCAATAACTTCTTCCGGTACAATTTGTTTTCCATTCATATACCCTTTATTTAAGTGAAGGTGTCCCCAATATGCAAACTCTTTAGCGGAGACAAAAAGATTCGATTCTGTCCCGTCATCTGATACTCCTATCTTACTTACAGCTTCTTCATTTGGATTTATGACTACTTTTACTAAATCTTCATGATCTGTTGTTTGCCAAGCTGTTTCCGTAAAACCTGCAGGTATAAAGACTCGTTCTTTCAGTAATTCCGGAAAGCTTTTATTATATAACTTATAAATTAGCTGCGTCATCATTTCAACATTAATACCTCTATAAGCCCATTCTTCCCCAGGTTCAAATTCCCGGTACATAATCCCGCTGTCACTCATATGGAGACCATGCGAATGAGTGACTAAGTGCCTTAAGGTTGTCTTACCAAGTAAAGTTTTGTCACACTCTTCAAAGTAATCCACAGCATAATCGTCTAAACTCTTAATTTTTCCTTCATAAAGCGCGTAGGCAATCGCAAGTCCTAAATAACTTTTTCTTGCAGAAGCAACGTTAAACTGTGAAGTTGCAGTAATAGGAGAACTATTTTTTATATTAGAGTGGGTTCCACTATAATGCTCCAATACAACTTCATTATCTTTCATAATAAAAAGTGCAGCAGAAGAGCTGTGGTTTCGTTCTTTTATGTTTTCTACCCATGAAATTAATTGTTCGTATTTTTTCATTTTTTACCTTCCTTTAACAGATCTATGACAAATTTTAATTTCGACAAAAAATGAAGAATACCTTTCTTTACATGTAGCATATAAAAAAACAGGAATTATCTCCCTGTTTTTAGTAAGTAGTAGATTCTCATTAGTACTTGCGATTTCCAACTGATGTTGTGTATTTATTATTCATTTGAACCTTCTTCAATAGAACCACGATTCATATTCTTTCCATAAAATATTTCGTCCATTTCCAATTTTAATTGCTTTGTAATTTTTTCTTGTTCGTCTGCAGACAATGTTTCTTGTGTATATCCAAACAAATAATTATTTAAGTCAAACTCTTTTAATTTGCATTTTGTATGAAAAATATGTTCTTGATATACATTGACATCAATCATGTCATACATTTTTTTTACATTCTTTGGGATGTAATTTTGGATGGAGTTTATTTCGTGGTCAATAAATAATTTATTACCTGTTATATCTCTTGTAAAGCCACGAACTCGGTAATCAATGGTCATAATATCCGTATCAAATGAGTGGATTAAATAATTTAGTGCTTTAAGAGGCGAGATTTCGCCGCATGTAGATACATCGATGTCTGCTCTAAAAGTGCTGATTCCTTCATCTGGGTGATATTCCGGATACGTATGAACTGTTATATGGCTCTTATCTAATTGTATAACGACTGATCCAGGAAGAGGACCGGGTGATTCGTTAAATGATTCAGTTGGAACTTCTACAATCGGGCCTTCTGAAACTAATATTGTTACGCTCGCTCCTTGTGGAACATAGTCTTGTTTCGCAACATTTAATACGTGTGCACCTATAATATCAGATACATTTTTTAAAATCTTTGTTAATCTGTCTGCATTATATTGTTCATCTATGTATTCTATGTATGCTTCTCGTTCTTCTCTTGTTTTTGTATAGCAAATATCATACATATTAAAACTTAATGATTTTGTAAGATTATTAAATCCGTGTAATTGAATTCTCTGCTCTGGTGTTAGTTTCATGGTGAATGCCCCCTCTTTTTTATATTCAATAATGATTGACAAACTCTTTATGAAATATAGTTCCATCCTACAATTTTTTAATACATGTGTCTTAGGAGTGCTTACAAACCATTAAATATGATTTAATGGTTTGTTTTAATTTTTATTTCCAAAATACGGTAAGTGAAATTCATCCTTTTTTATGAGAAATATGGTTGGATTTCTATCATTTGAAAAAGCTTGGATTTGATTGAATCCAAGCTTTTTCAATATTTAATGGTTCAAAACATTATTTTTTTAAATCTTTTTTTGTTACTTCGCTTCTAATATTTACATCTTTGGAGAATTCAGTATCGTTTTTTTGATTGTTAGGATATTTGTTTTTACGTTCTCGATTATCATTTCGGTTCGTCATAATTTCCCCTCCTTTTGTTAAGGTTTGTACCTATTTTTTACGAAAGGAACTATTTCATACAGGGTAAATCGTTATTCCTATTCCACTTTTTGTAAAACACCTTTTAGACAAAATAGTTTCTGATTTGCACATACTATTTATTGGAGGTGACAAGTATGGGAAACAATCAAAACCCGTTCACAATAAAGAAACGTAATGCTAACGGACAATATGATAAGGAAGCGCATAGCATTGATAGTCATGGGAATTTTGTACCTAACACACCAACAAATGATGCAATTCTTCGTGCTGAAAGAACGAAAAAATGACTGTTCTGAGAAATAAAATATTAGAATTAGTACCGGAACCGGTAAAAAAGTTACTCCAAAAAGAAATGTTAGATGAAAACCGATGTCTTATTGATTTCGTTGTCGATGATGCAACTGCATATGAATTTGAACCGGAACAAGTAGTCCCCTGTATTATGGCAGCTTATTATGTTTATGAATCTACGACCTATCCGAGTGAAATGGACGAAGAACGGAAGCTGAGCTTAGTTTTTCACGCGGCCAATCGTTCAGCGATGAAGCTTCTGTCTTACGGTAAATATAAAGCGGAACGATCTGAAAGTGGATGGATGAGGTATGAAAATTTTTAAATAACGTTCGCTAATGAACAATTACATTAAGATAATTTTGACATAAAAAGTCCGATTGTAACTTCATTAAAGTTATATCGGACTTTTTATATTCATGAAAGTAATGATACAAAAGGATAGAAATCTCGATTTTATTATTGTGGTAGTCCCCGATTGCCCCTAGAAAATGCTTTTATATAATTCTCCAGATCCACCCTTTACTACAGAAATTTATTTTTTATAAATAGATAACCTGTCCAATCAAGAAGCTAAATTTTTAAATAGTATGGTATGAGAGCTACTTTTAGAGATGGAATTTAAACGTCTATCTACATATAAATTGTGGATATGTAGAAAGGAGAGGTCTACAATCGCTTACGTATTCGAACAATGCATAAATATATGTTTGGAAATTTTAATTTCTCCAGGTATAAACATAGAGCTGTCTATAAGTGACTACGATACATGTTCATCAGGAGTTATCATTGATGGTGACGTACTTATTATTACGTTACCATTAGTTACATGTGTAGAAATTACCATTCATGATGATTTCAACATTTCTGTCGAACTTATTGATTCATTAATCTTTCTTTCTTTTCCGCCTTCCAATAAGGAATAGCACGAAAAAGTGGATGTAGTGAATAATCACTAGCTGCTCAGTAACTTAAAAAGGAACAGAAATAATAGCGTTTCTGTTCCTTTTTCTACTGTATTAATACTCTATTTCATCATAATCTTTTGGTTGTGGTATTGGTTGCATATTACTCGCATCTTTTGGATCGCTATAAATAGCATTTTCTTCTGTGTTTAATTTTTTAATGTTTGGTTTTTTATTATCATTAGGTTGTTTTTTCATTTTGGTTATCTCCTTCACATCTTTTTAAATGTAGTCATGCCCTATATTGTTCTTTTTACTCTATTGGAACCATGAGACATGAATTAATATTATTAAATGTAAAAATACGGTAAATGAAATTAGTCTTAGTTTTTGACAACAACTCATTTTCAATCAGATTACATTAAAAAAGCTTGAATTCAATTGAATCCAAGCTACCTCATATTCCATATAAATTACATGGTTGTTAACTATGCAAACTCCCTTTCAACCAAGGACGTTGACGATAGAAACCAATTGGAATTTGGATAAGACTCGTTTTTTCTTCTGAATCCAACCTGTAAAGCTCATCACACAAGTTGACATCGAACCCAAGAAGCGGGTGTCCTCCTAGCCCAAGAGCAGAAGCTGCTAACAATAATTTCTGTACAAGTATGCCTGCTTCCATCTGTTGAATTCGATATCCCCTATATCCAAGTTCTCTTTTAAGATGATTTTTATCCCCTACTACATGCAGACAAAGTGGTACTTGGAAGATATTCACATTGTGGAATGTCATCCCGCTTTGCAGTAAGAATCGATGATCTCCAAGATGTACTTGTCGTAATGCATGAGCATCATTGTCATAATGATAAGCGCCGTTTTGGATACCTTCAACGCCAAATAAACATACGTATATGGAAACGCGGGATGCAGGTTCTTCAAGATTTGTATCTAAATCGTTTTGATAGGCGAAAGAAGCAGTTGCCTCATGCAGTAACGTAGTCAATTGTTCTTGACTTATTTTCCTAAAAGTAAAATCCATTTCCGGTGAAAATCGATTTTGGCATGCGGCTGTTAAGTCGTACGACATTCGCTTTATACGAGGAAGAACTAACGCTTGACCATCACGCATTCTATTCGTTTCACTCTTGATTTTGTGAAACGATCGTGTAGATTCAAGCATAGATGCTTCATTCATTTGAATCAGCATCGGATACTGTGCAATCTTTCGTGATCGGACATAGTGATTATGATGAATAACTGGTAATTCTTCGCATAATTGAGTTGCAGAGACTTCTTTATCCGTAGCATCATTCTCATTATTAGACTGCGGGGTTACAGAATTTGCTGATAGAGGGATAACTGCATATACACTCTCCTCTTGTTCGGATAACCCGAGTAAATGATTTATGGCACGGTCTAAAAATTGGAAATGCACACTTGATGTATAGCGGAATCGTTTTGCTACTTCTAGCAATTGTCCTATTAATACGCCTGCATCTAGTCCTTGCAGACGATAAGAAAAGTTATGATATTTAAAGAAGTTTTTCCAAAACATTGTCGATACAAAAATAACACCAAAACAAGCCGATGTGTCACAGCTATTTCCAAGAGTCTGGGCTACATATGAATCAAAATGCCCTTCCCTTAATAACACTAAGCGGTGGTGCGCTACATCATAGTGGTAAATTCCAGTAGGCACATTTTCCATCTTTAAATATATATACAATTCATTTGGATATAAGCCTCCGCCCGAGGGAACAAATCTTCGATACGACTGCATAAAATTTATTTCTGGTGTCGGTAAGGTTGACTGACAGAATTGAGTAATCCCAAATACGTACCAGAGAAAATGACCGATTTCGCGAAGATTAGGTTCTGTTGATACTTCGAGGTTCTCGAGTGTTAATGTTACTTCTGAAGATAACGGAATTCCTGGTAAGTCCCGATAAAGTTTATATGAAAGTGGTCCATCTTCCCAATCCACCTCCCAAGTCGAAGAGGTTGCTTCGTTAGTATGAAAATGTAAATTGTTCAAAAATGTCTCTAAACCCATCCTTCCCCCTCCTAATCATCACTTACGCAAATGGATGCGGATGTGGATTGAGTTGTTCAAACGATAGCGGTTTCTTCGTATATCCAAGTTCCATTGGCACCCGTAATACTCTCTCTAGACCTGTTAAGCGCGTAAGATGATGCCCAAATGTCATTGGCAACATTCCTGGAATGAGTACTTTCACACAATGTAATCCATTTCGCATTATTTCTGGTGTCGTCTGATCTACCACAATCACATCGAGGTTCAACTGGTGCAACACCTGAAGTATTTCTCTTAAATCATCTGTCAAATCCTCATGTCTTGTTTTCTGTTTGAATGCCTCAGTAAACGTTTGTAACGGGCGATTATTATCTAGTAAAAACTGAAACCGTTCTTCTGCTTCTGGCAAACCGCATACCTTAGGATGATCAGGCATTTGCTTCACGAGGGAAGGATTATGGAACATCTGTACATATTTCTTGCGATTCATCTCAAATTCCTTATCAAGCGTTAACATCATACCAGCTAATTCATATATTGCACTTTTCGCCCCTCGTATCGGATCTAAATGAGCTCCAGCTGCACAGATAATATTTAATCCTTTCTCCTTTCGGTTTTTTGCTAGTGCCCAGACGCTTGGAATGCCGTGCTCCATTGTCGAGTTAAACAAATGTATATCATATCCCCCTACTGTACGCACGCGTTCTACCATCAACTGCAACTCTTGATCATTGACAGAAGAAAGATCAAGACGCGGGAGAGGAAGCTCGGCATACCAAGTTAACAAAAATGAATCGCGCTCAATCACTTCTAAAATGCCATAAAAAATTGCTTCTTCTAAACTGCCACCCAATGCGCAACCATTGGAAGTCTCATAAACAAAACCATCTCTACCGCCTAAACTATAATAAGCAAGTAGTTCTGGAACTAAAATTGGACGTTCTTGCAAAAGTGAATAACCCCATACCCAGTTCATTGGACGATCTGGATGAAACGGTTTAAACGGGAAATTAGGTTGCATATATTGTTCCGTTGCATGTACACCCACTTCAAGGGGATTAAGTGCTTGATGAGCTAAATTGCGGAATGTGTCCTGAATAACTGTACGTTTCCCCCGAGGTTCTAGACCGCAATATCGTTCTAATCCTTCTAAAATAGCAGTTAATTCGCTAGTTGCATATGAATGGGTACGCCCAGCTGTTCCTTCATTTCCAAAGAGCAACGGAAGATTTACACTTACCTCGGCAAAAGGAGGTGTAAGGTTATACATTTTATCATTTAAAAACCCAGTCTCATAATCTAGATAATCCTTGGCTAATACTTTACTCAGTTCAGAGATGGAACGACAACGATAATCATTTATGCTAATCTTCGGGCTTGATTGCAATGAAATCTTAGCTGAATGTGATGAGTCATTAGGCAATTGACTACAATTTGAGCATAAGGGATGAGGTAGAAAAAAATGATATGAGCTTTTCAATGTTTGTAAATTAACGAAAAACATGTGTCCTTCTGATCGTGCATGATCACCTTGTAAAATGCACTGCACTTCTTCTAGCAGAAGATGTGTCATCTGTAATAATCCATTACTTGATGCCCATATGTCTCGAGGTATTTCCTTATTTGTTGTTAGAATCTGCATTATCCCCCACATCTCTTTAGAATCATTTCCTGCGAAAGTACGGCGTATATCTGCACACTCTGAACATCCTGGTGTGCCTGGGCGAACTAGCGGACCGATTATTCCTTCTCCAAATGAAACGAAAGCTCGCAGCCAAGGAATATTCGTTGATTGAAGTACACTTTCTGCCTGTTTATGAAATGAAGGATTCCAAGTATCGTGTAATACGAGAACTAAATCGGTTGTTGCTGGTATTTTTCGATTAAAATCCGTGTACCTGGTGATTTCATATTGGACTGATAATTCTTCATATACACGATTTGCCAATAGCCCCTCTCCAATAATTAGAATCGAAGCGCTCAATGGGATTCCTCCTCTCCCAATAATACTCCAAATAGTCCTGCTAGTTCCTCCTTCCAGATTGCTTCTAGTGATATTTCAAATACGCAGAGCCGTTTTCCATTTTGTGTTAATGTCTGTTCAGCAGATTGTAATATTTCTTCTTGCGTCATGTTTTCACAAGGAAAAATAGCGGAGTGTAATGGCATTGTATCTTGTAATAAAACTGATGAAGCCTCTAGCGCTTGTGATGCGTAGCAATCATCACAATTTTGCGCTTCTGTAAGTGCCTGTTGTAATGCTTTACGTAACGCGATTGTTCTATTTAACCCTACACTTCCGTACCAGCGATTATTCGTGCCAATCCATATAACAGGGAAATCGAAAATGGCTTCACCAAAAGCAATTGTAGGTTCTCCTTGCAGAGTAGTAAGTGTTTGCAAATAAAAGCGGCAGCGCTCATCTTCTATTGCGTCTAATTCTACTCGAGAAACAACAATATTTTGACTCATCTGTCTCTTATGAAATTCTTCATCTAAACATTTTTGTAATCCTCTAGATACACATTCTGCAATCGTTTCCCCGGCTCCAATTCCTATAAATTGCCCATGTTCAGAAAACTTTGAACTAGCTATTCGCGATATATATGTCTCAACTCCGGCTAATCCAGCTTCGTACCTTGCTTCCATATGCGTCAAACCTGTACAAATCATATCTGGTAATAATTCAGCAGGGCCTTCTGACAGTGGATCAACTGTTTGAATACGACATTGAGCCACTGGTAGCTGTTTTAAGTCACCTGCTTCCCAAATGTGAAAAATCCCTGCTTCTTTTGATACAAGGTAATTCAAGTTCAGAGTAGATTCATTCAATTCATTTTTATTTGAGCTCTCTTTGATTCTCGTATTAAAATCTTGGACCCATTCGATTTCCATTTTCTCAGTTACTAAAGGATGAGGTAAAAAGGAATGCCAGTTTCCTTCTAACGTTTCGGAATTTAACAGAAAAAATTGGTTCGTTTGCGTGGGTTTCGTTACATCTGTAACCTTTTTGAACAGTTCAAATACCACTACATTTGCTAACATTGCTTCCGTTGTAGAAGAAAAAGCGTGTTCCCCTGAAGTTTTAGAAAATGCAGACTTGTGTATACGTCGCCAAGCTGATTCCCAGCAAGCATCACTTTCCGGATGTACGAGTGGCCCGGCTAATCCGACTCCTTGCTTAAATATGGCAGGGATGAAAATCTTTTTTTCTTCTTTACAAATAGCATGAAAAATTTTTAATTCCTCTATGTCTTCTCCTTGTGATACATACAAAATCGCCTGAAATGGCTGCACCGCATCTTTCAAACCATTTCTTTTTTCTTTTTGTAAAAAAATTTCTTCAATCGCCACTTCAGGATCTGTTTTTTGTGCATATGCTATTAATTCTTTTAATCTTCTTCTATTGGTTTGTACGGAATCAGTAATTAGCATCTGGAATTGTGGTAATCCTGATTCAAGTAATGCGGAAATAAGGGAAACAAAAAAAGAACCAGAACCGATAGCTAATACTTTCATTTGACGATACGTTTGAAAACAGTATGCCCCAGACACGCCAAAGTTATCTAAAAATTCAATTTGTGATGCGTATTTTTTGAGAATATTTTCTGGCAATTGGTGTGGATAACCTTGACTTATGTCTGTTGCAAATTCATTTTGGTACAGTATGTCTGCTATTTCAAATACTCGCTTTCGATATGGCTCAGGTAAGCCAGCTGTCAAATTTCCTAATGTGTGTTCTCCGTTAAACATTGGTATTAATTTTTCGATCCATTGATTGATAGACTTTCCTTCCATTCGAAATGAACTGGCATTATTTCTAAAATACACTTCCCCTTTTGGATCAGAGAGAAAAAAAGTATCTCTTTTCATTTTCAAACGTGTCGAAGCGTTTAATTTTGTCATTGTACTCCTCCTTCTCTGTTCATTGTTCTTGAATGAGCATGATAACTTCCGTCATAACAATTTTATGTATACTATTTTTTCTTATGTCAAACGGAAAGAAGAAGAGTGGTTTATCATACTTAAAGAAAAGTGTCTCTACAATAAAATTCATGTAGAAACGCTTTTCTTTAAGTAAAGTTTCAATTAAAAAATAAGAGTTAAATAAAGCATACTCCGTCCACGCAGAATCCAGCACAACCGCCAAATCCTCCGCAACCGCCACAACCACCACAACCGCCACAACCGCCGCATCCAAGGCATCCAAAGCATCCAAAGCAACGGAATCCTCCGCAACGACCAAATCCTCCACAACGACCGAATCCTCCGCAACGACGAGTATAGTCGTCATCAATGTAGTATGGAGAAGGAATTTGACTATCCCAGTACACAACATTTCCAGCATTATAATCATTTAAATTTAACGTTTGAAGTTCTTGTTGAAAATTATTCATTTCATTACCTCCATGTATATAATTAGCAAGCCATAATGAAAATACGTCCTGCAATAGATAAGACAATAGATTTTTTCGAATGCACTCTTCAACAAAGTATGACCTATAATTAGGTATTGTAACTTGTTCAAATGCCTAATTTTGGATCGTGTAAAGTAATCATAGTTCTAGGTTTGTAAACATAAAAACCCCTAAAAGTATCTACTAAAAATAAAATGAGAAATATAAATATATTAACACCGGGAAAGAAGTATAAATTATCAGGAGTACTAGCGGAGATTACGAAGGAGTGAATAATTGTAAAACAATGCATATTTTCATGCTTTTTATTCCCTAAACGTTTTTTGACAAAAGAAAAAACACACGCTATGTGTGTTTTCAAATTTATAATTTCATTAACAATGTTTTTATATCGTATTGCTCTAAGCACCAATTATATTTATCTATAACCTGTTTAGGAACTGCAGCTAAATCTACTACTTCTTGAAATCCATGTTTACTATAAAAAGGTTTTAAGTGTTCAAATGGAATGCAATATACATTTTGAATTTGAAGTTTCCGAGCTTCTTTAATAAGAAATGCAACGATACTATCAGCAATTTTCTTTCCTCTATAGTCTTCTAACGTATATATCCCACCCATTTCAAAGGTGTTTTCATCAACTTTTACTAACCTTCCTAAGCCTGCTTTTTGACCATTAAAATATGCAATTCCAATCTCTTCATTGTCTAAATGAGATGAGATAAAATCAATCTTTTCGTATTGAAAATTAATCCATTGTAAATCATCAAGTTTTGCTTTCTCTATATGTAACATTAGATTGACCTCCATATATTTCAAACTATTAAATTACCTACTGATATTTTTTATGTTGTAAACATAAAGTCCCCCAAAGTTTATAGCACACTTTGGGGGAATATTTTATTTTATATTTCGACTCATTCTACGCTGCGCCGTAACGCCCACAGCATTTTTTTGGATCGGTAAAAACGTCCCGATACATGCAATACATGCACAGCCGGCGAATACAAATGGTAATGATTTAACGGCTACGAATGATAGTGTTCCGAAAATAATAAGATCTAATATCGAATCTAGCACAGACAATAACGAAATCGTTGTTGCACGTACATGAGACGGGATTATGTCATTACTAAGCTGTGAATATATCGGATATCGAATGGCACGTACGAACCGTAACATAAAGAACGCTCCTAATATAACCCACAATGTATCTCCGAAAAATGTTGATAACAATAGACCACCAACAGCTAAACCACCTGTTACATTCATTAAAATTGCACGTGGAAATCTGCTTGTAAGCCAGCCAATTGATATCGAAGAAAAGTATCCAAGAATGGCAGCTAAGGCGTACATAATACCAATTGCAAATACAGGAAGGCCTGCGCTTGTAAATAATGGTTGATTAAATGTATCATATACTGCACTTGCAGGAATGAATACAAGAGAAACGTTTAAAAACATAACGAGTAATTGTGGCGCTTTACGAATAACCTTTATCCCTTCGATTACTTGTGAAAAAGATTCTTCCCGATAAGATGATAGTTTCTTTGGACTTTTAATGAAAAATAGTAAAGCAAGTTCTACCAAATGAAATATTATTCCGAGAACAATTAATAGTGTAAATTGTTCTTCTCGTAGATCTTTAGCGAAATACGAACCGAAGATTACGGCGATTAACATAGAAATAAATCCCGCTGATTGGATTTTCCCCATTGCTTGATCCATTACATGTTGCTCATTGTTTTCTTTTAAAGACTCATAAATTAGCGCTTCGTCTGCGCCAGAGAAAAATGTAACCGACAAACCGTTCAATAAACTGTATAGACAAAATAACCATAGGTTATCTGCAAATAGCAAGATAGAAATACTAAACGTTTTTATGATAGATCCTGTCAAAAACGATAATTTTGCACCGAAGCGATCAGCAAAAACACCTGCTGGAATTTCCCCAACAAGTACTGCACCGCTCCAACACATCATCACAATAAATATATTTGCTGCTGTTAAGCCTCTTTCCATATAAAAAAGTGTCATTACCGGCTGTAAAAAACTAATCGTTCCAAAAAACTGTACCCAAAATAAAATCGAAATGTTATGCGTTGCGATTGTTTGTTTCTTCAATTATTCTCCTACTTTCCGTTATTCATTTTTCATAATGATTTTAGGAAGCAGGAGTGCTATATTACATTAGTTAATATTCACTCCTCTTCCCATATTTGAAAATATTTTTAATGTTTTTTGCATGTTATTTCCTCCTTCAATATAGATAAAACTATTATAGCAATTTTCTTAATATTAAAGAAACATTTTTTGAACGAATGATAAGATTGTAGGAATGTGTAAAGTGGTATATAATAGAAAACAATAAATGATTATTTTAGGTATTCCTAAAATAAAGGAGCGATACATATGAAAATTACTATTTATTTTGGAAGCCATGAAGATCAAGATGTACGTACAATGGATTGCCATTTAGATGTTGAAGATGCAGAAGAATTTGTATCTGTTTCTTAATATAAATATACATAATATTACGGGGTAAGTACTCTTCCCTATTCTTAATTAAGATGCCTTTTTAAGGCATCTTTTTGTTTATTTTGCGAATAAAACATTTACTTTTCAACTAATACATAGTACAATATAAATATAAGAACAAACGTTCGTTTATATATTCTCCCCTATGGGACAGGTACTAGGAAGGATGGATTTCATTGGCTCAAAATAAACGCAGAGGAAGAAAAAAGCATACTCCTACCATTTCAAATACAGGCTTTATTGGCTCTGTGTTTATCGATACATTGGAACTTGAAAAAAAATCATATTACTTCTCTCGTAAACAACTACATATTGTGCATCATGTGTTAGATGGTCTTGCGCAAGCAACAAGTTCTCTTTTCGCTGAACATGATGTTACTGCTTACTTATCATGTGCGTATTTACATAAACAACAGAAAATTGGTTTTGTTCTTTCTACGAAACCTTTCAAAGAAGCTGAAGGCGTTGCTTATTTTAAAAATTACTTAATTGAAAAGAATTTTTACAACGGAAATATAGAAGAAGAAAATTATCAAGAAATTTTTAATACTGGTTTCATTGGTGTTGTTTTTGCAGATTTATCAAGCATTGATCGCTTTAATTTCGAATTTGAAATGAGCCTTTTATCAAAGTTAATGAAAGACATGATTATTCCAGTTAAGGAGTTATTTTTACGTAATAAAATTCCAGCTTATATTTCTACTGTTGAATTGGAAGCGCAACATAAATTGGGATTTGTTTTATCTGTAAAGCCATACGATGAACGCGCTGAAGCTGATTTATATTTTGAGATGTATTTAAGAGAACGCGGTTTATATATTGGTGATGAAGAAGAAGACATTGATAAGATTGTCATTCGAAAAAAAGTTGAGATATTATAACAAAAAGGATGGTTAATATATGATTAGCCATCCTTTTTATTATAACTATTATTTAAAATTTTCATTTTCTAATACTACAACATCTTCATTTGTTAACCTTCCGCCCTGTTTTGTATATTCTACGAGCCTGATAATATTATCACAAGCTTGTTTTGCTCCGAAAACTAACAACGGTACACCAATAAAATCAATTTTTAATCTTCTCGAAAATAAACCACCAATTGTCATAGCAAACGGAACAGTTGGTGATGTATTAGAGAACACAATTTTTTCATGGTTTTGATATTTCTCTTGTAACAGTACACTTAAATTTTTTAAAGCTGGAACTACAACTTTAGATGCACCATGGCCGACTGTATAAACAGAATCTCCATTTTCATCTCGTCCGTGAAAAATAATTTTTCCCATATCAGAAGTTTTTAGTTTATTAAAATAATCAACATTTAATATCTCATCTTTCGTGAGTTTCCGATTGGTTGGTAGTTTTTTTAAATGATACGCTGCTGCTAGTGAAGTTGTATGTGTCCCGCCATAATCAGTATAAATATAAATCATCATATCATCCTTTTAAATTAATGTGCATGATATTATTATGACCATTTATTCACGTACTAACCTAAAAGTAGGATATAGGCGGTGGACAATTTAAGCTGTATGATTGGACTTAGACAGCAATGGAATTCGTTTTGTTATTTTAGCATAAATTTGAAACATGAGACGTGCTAAAGGTTCTATTTTATTTGTATATTTGATGACTAGAGCACTTGTTACGAAAGATAAAACAGCTCCGCCTATAATATCTGCTGGGTAATGAACTCCAACATATATACGTGAAATACCAACAAGTATAGCCCAAAGCAACGCGATATTTCTCCAAGATTCTCCTCGTAAAATCATTGTAAATGCTATAGAAAATACAAATACAGCATGATCACTTACAAATGAAGAATCAGCAGCATGTGGTACTAATTTGTGTACATGATATGTGACAAACGGGCGTGGATGATAATAAAGTGCATGAATCAAAACATTTAAAAATAGTGCTGCAGAAGCAGAAAGAGCTGTGTACAAGACTGTATATTGCTTACGAATAGCTGTTTCTTTTTGACCGTTGCTAAACCATAAAGAAAACATCAAGATAATTGCAACATAGGGGGCACTGTTTGTAATAAATATCATCTCCTTATCTAACAAAGCGGAGGATCCTGCCCAATTATTAATCCAGTGGAATATTGTGTAATTCATATAAGTCTCTCCTTGTTTACATTCAGTACGTGATCACCGATTATAAATCATTAGTGATTACGTATTTCGTTGATTTAATCAATATACACTAGCAATATGAAATGTTCTTTAAATTTTTCTCATCTTTTTCTCATTTTTCTTTAGCATTGATAAAATTTCATGCTAAGTCCACAAACAAAAGCGAGAGGTATATACTCTACCTCTCGCTTTCTACACAATAAAACAATAAGGTAACTGTTGTTCCCTCTTGTTCTTTGCTATCTATCATAATACGTCCATTATATTTTTCTACAAGGCGCTTTGCAATGGAAAGTCCTAATCCGTTTCCACCTTGTTTTCGGCTTCTTGCTTTATCGACTCGGTAAAAACGATTTAGTACATATGGCAAATCAGACTCTGGTATTCCGATTCCGTGATCTGTAATGGTAATCTTAATTTTTTCTTCTTCTACATCGCTTTGCAAGCAAATGTATTTTTCATGTTCTTTTGTATATTTAATCGCGTTATCTAATATAATAACTAAAATTTGTTCAAGGTAAGAAGCGGGAATAGAAATACATGCGTGATGTGCATGTAACTGTCTATCAAAGTAAAAGTCCGCATGTAGCAATTCGAAGTTTTGTGTAACTTGTTCTATTACTAAATTTACATATACAGGCTCGGCTGCAATAGGATACATTTGTTCTGATTCTGCTCGGGATAATTCTAATAACTCTGATACAAGTTTATTAAGGCGACCTACTTCTTTTAAGCTAGAATCTAGCGACTTTTGTAAGATAGCAGGGTTATCTTTTCCCCAACGATTTAACATAGAAAGATGTCCTTGTATAATCGCAAGTGGTGTGCGTAATTCATGAGATGCATCTTCAACGAATTGCTTTTGTTGCACAAAAGATGTTTCTAAATTGTCCATTAGCTCATTAAAAAGCAATCCGAGTTTGGCAAATTCATCATTGTTTTCGTGAATTGGCACTCTTTCTTTTAATCCATTTGTCTTAATTTTGTTCATCGTATCTGTAATAGCTTGCACACTTAATAGAAGTTGCTTTGCAAGGATGGTACCGCCTAAAAAGCTAAGTAGTAATCCGCCGATACCAGCAGCTATCATAACGAGGAAAATAAGCTTCATTAAATGATCAAAAGCTTCAAAGTTTTGCCCAACTTCAATTGTGCCAGTAAAAGTCCGTGTTGTAATCGGCATGCGCTGCACAAATATTCTATCTTCATAATGCCTTGTCATAGAAGTTTCAGATTGATTGACATGCTTTGGCATAACCAAGTTTGAATTAAAGTCACGTGAAACCGTAACAAGCGCTTTTCCTTTTGTATCCAAAATTCGAATCATTTGATGTTTATCATTTATAGTTGCAAGAAAATCCTTGCTGTGTTCAATCGTATCTGCCGAAAAATTTGTATTCTCATTATTAAAATAAGCTTCTATTTCCGTTACTTGTCTGCTAATTTGTTTTTTCTCATAATCAAGTGTCCATTGGTCAATAATAATATATTGTAAAATATTATATAAAAAAAACAAGACAAATAATAATGCGCTGGACCATAGTGTTAATTTCCACTTTATAGGTAAGTTACGGATGTGATTTTTTATTTGCTTCATCATCGCATCACATACCCTACGCCTCTAACAGTTTGTATATAATTTTCTTTGTCTTGGCTATTCAATTTATTACGTAAATAACGAACATATACGTCTACTATATTCGTCTCTACCACTACATTGTAGCCCCAAACTTGCTCTAAAAGCATGTCTCTTGTCAATACACGATTAATATTTTTCATAAACATCATAAGCAACTCGAATTCTTTATTTGTTAATTCAATTATCTCTTCTGTTTTTTGCAAAGTTCGAGACTCTACATCAAGTTCTAAATCTTTAAATCTTAAAAGAAGTTTATTTTTATGCTCTTCTTTTTGATTTCGTCTCAAAATCACACGCATTCTTGCTAATAGTTCTTCAATGGCAAAAGGCTTTGGTAAATAATCATCCGCACCGCTATCTAATCCGGTTACACGATCCATAATACTATCACGAGCTGTTAACATAATAATAGGTGTTTCTTTTGTTACACGTAATCGGCGACATACTTCAATTCCGTTAAGACCGGGAAGCATTAAATCAAGAAGAATGATGTCATAATTATGCTCAAGTGCTGTTTCTAATCCTTTTCTCCCATCATACACAACATCTACTACATATCCTTCATATTTTAGTTCTAACTCTAAAAATTCCGCTAAACTTTCTTCATCTTCAATAATTAAAATACGTTGCAATATTATCACTCCTATACAACAAGGTGAACGAGTAATCCAATTCCAAATATAATAGTCACAATTTGATGAGCTTTACGATAGGTTACATATTTTTTCTTATCATTTAGTTTGTGTAATAGTATACCAGCTATAGCAACAAGAACTAATCCTATTAAAGTGAAAATTCCACTATAAATTCGAATCATATGACGGCTACCTACTATTAAAAAATATATCCCATGACTAATAGCGACTGCAAAAACTGCATACCCGATAAACGTATGATACTGCTTTAATGGTATATAAAGTTCTTTTGTGTACTTGGCAACCGTTACTTTCTTCTTATGCAAATACAACCAAATATTATGAAATAACCATAAGGAAGCGGCCGCAATTGCCCCGTATTCTGCAAGGGATCCAAGATTTTTATTCAGACCTTTTAATGTCATTTGATTTCCTACCATAAAATCTAATACTAACATCGTAACACTAAATGCAATAATACAAGCTCCTATCATTTTTATAGACACATGAAAAATTTGATTTAATAGGCTTCTTGACATTTTGATCCCTCTCCCTCTATCTGTAATTATGTAAAGTAATTGTTCGTTTATATTCTAACCATTAAAATGGAAAAGACAATGAAAGAAAGATTAAAATTAGATGAGAAAATACAGAATTACTTATGAAAACAGGAAAAGGGCCTGGCCGCTTCTATACATGGCCAGACCCTCTCTCTCACCTAAAAAGGGTTCTATTCGTTTTTCAATTAAGAAATTTGTGAAATTGGTAAGTAAATTTTCACCGAAGTCCCTACTCCAATTTTACTCGTTATATGAATTCTTCCTTGATGACGTTCAATAATTTTATAGCTAATCATTAAACCAATACCTGTTCCTTTTTCTTTCGTGCTATAAAAAGGTTCTCCGAGTTTTATAATCCTTTCTTCCGGAATACCTATCCCCTCATCTGAAATACAAATCATCACTTCAGTGTCGTTTACTTTCTTAGCGGTAATTATGATTTCCCCTCCATTTGGCATGGCTTCAATAGAGTTTTGTAAAATGTTAATAAATACTTGCTTTAACTGTTTTTCACAACAATCAATATGCAAGACATCAGGATCTGTTTGGAATGTGATATGAATATTTGTCATAATTGCTTTTGTGTTAATTAATGACACAACATTTTCTAATATAAAACAAAGATTCTTGTTTTCAAAAGAAATAATTTCAGGTTTAGCAATCGATAAAAACTCATGAATAATAGATTCAATACGCTCAATTTCAGAAAGCATCAGCTGAAAATATTCTGTATCATTATTCATTTGAATTTGTAATAATTGTATAAATCCTTTAATAACAGTTAAAGGATTTCTTACTTCATGCGCAACTCCTGCAGCAAGTTGACTAACTGCGGCTAATGTATCTGATTTATTCAATAGTTCAGCTGTCTTTTTTCGTTCCGTAATATCACGAACAATAACCATAATTTTATCTGTTAAAAGCGGTAAACATCGCGCTTCAAAATAATATATACTATCATGCATCGGTAAGGAGTAGTCTACAATTTCTATAGAATTATTTTCTTGTACTTTTATAATTGCTTCATGTAGCTGCTCGGCAACATCGGAAGGTAAGATATCTTGAAACCTTTTGCCCATAAATTGTTCAACAGGCATATAAAATTTCTCTGAACACCCAGCCTTATAATCAAAAATCGTTCCATCAAGATTTATTAAAAAGCATAAATCTGGAAGTGCTTTAAAGAGTAATTCTAACTCTGAGGATTTTTGGATGAGCTCTTCTTCAATCTTTTTTCGATGTGTAATATCGACGCCAATTGCCCAGTGGCTATATCCAGGGACAGGAAATTCTTCTGATAGGTTTGACCACATAATCGTTTTCTTATCACCATTTTTACAAGTAAGCGTCATTTCCCAATCACGAAAGTTTTTACCACGAACGGAAAATTCATTTAGTGCTTGATTTCGATATTCTTCATCAGGATAAAGCAGTTCTAATGCGTGAGGATTGTTAATAATTTCAGTTGCACTATACCCGGTTACGAGTTCACATTCCCGATTCCATATCGAAAACGTACCTTCTTCAGTAAATGCATCAACCATCACGGGCATGTTTTGTAAAATCGTATATAAATTTTCGGTAGGTATTGATCGCTTCTCCTGAAGTTGTTGCAATTTATTCATTCCTATATTGGTCATAAGTGCTACAAGAGATTTGAAATATATTGTACAAGAATCAATATGATCTTGTGGAGAAAAAATGATAAAGTCACCAATCGCGTATTCATTGATTATAATCGGGATATGAATTTTTGTATGTAAATGTGTATCATTGGATTGTGTGCCGTAATGAAATATTATCTCTTGATCGCAATCAAGAAGCTGATGTGAAATATGTGTTAAAAAATAAAATTGTTCTGCCATTGTTTGTATTTCTTGTATATCAATAAGTTCTGTAAGCCGATACATATCCGCCAACTCCTATATCTGTAATTCACATGTATATATTGATTTTTCAATTGTGTTTAATTTGTAAATTTACTCAACTTTTCCATTATACGAATTAAATTCATCAAGGTACATAGAAAAATAGTGTTATCTAGGAATTTTTTTATTTTTCAATACGATAGAGAAGAAAAGTGGATAAAAATACACAAAAAAGAACAAATTTCGACATAATTTGTTCTTTTTTGCATATTTAAAGTAATTAAACTTATAAAAATAATTTTTTCTCATACCTTCTTTGCTTTTTCAGCCGTGGTCTAAATAGCAAAATAAGTTTATCCAATAACATAATGGCGAAGTGCATGCGCAACACCGTGATCATCATTTGAAAGTGTTTTGTAACGACAAAGTGCTTGAATTTCTTCCACTGCATTCCCCATTGCAATTGATATATTTGCCTTTTCCATCATAGACATATCATTTAAACCATCACCGATTGCAACGGTATGTTCTTTTAATATCCCTAAATGATTTGCTAGTGTATATAAGCCGTTCCCTTTTTGAGCATGAATATGATTTATTTCGAGATTGTGCCAGTATGATGCCGTAATCGATAGCTGCTCGTTATCTATGAATTGCTTCTTTAATAGCTTTAATTTTTCCCTTTGATACGAGAATGGGAGAATTTTATGAATATGAATTGGCTCTGAAAATAGCTGTTTGCAACTTTCGATTGTTTTCGTTTCAGTATGCTGTAAATATAATGCTGCGATTTGTTTCAGTTCTTCTTCATCAGCATGCATATCGGAGTTAATGATAAAATCCATCTCAAGTTGAATGCTTTTTTCTCCGTATTCTGGTATATATACACCTTGATCTGTATACAATTGATAAAATATACTTTTCTCTTCTAAATAATCAACGATTTCTTCTGCATGTCCATTTGCAATTGGATATCGTTGTAACATTTCATTATCCAAATACAAAATCGCACCATTTTCTGCAATGATTGGACATTGTAAATTTGTTTCTTGCAAAAGCTTTTGAACATCTGTCATAGAGCGCCCTGTACAAATAGCTACAACATGTCCTTTTTCTTGACACTCCTTAATAACTGCTACATTTTCTTCACTAATTACTTTCTTTGATGTAAGAAGCGTTCCATCTAAATCAATTGCGATAAGTTTCATTACTGTCTCCTACTTTCGTTTCTATATATGCGATAAATGATATCGTTCTCACCTGCAACATCTTAGTTATAATGTATGAAACGCATTTCAGGTCAAGAGTAAACATGTATCGGGATTCAGGAAAGATACGTGTTACTTCGGGTCATAGTGAATTGGAGTGTTGTATCATGATTACTACAGGTATAATAAAATTTAGAGATGGAACATAAAAGATATGGATGAACTTATCTATATAAATACTAATCAGACATATATAATGGAAATGATAAGCATGCAAAAAGATGGAGGATTTTAGTGCTCCTTTCCATTCTAGGTATTTTTGATTCGACATGCTCTTAGCGTGGGGACCGATTTGCTGACGGTAGCCCATTCATAAAAAGCACGTTACTATTCTCATTCGTATAAGAGAATAGTAACGTGCTTTTATCTTTAAAAATAGAACCTAAATGCTTAAGTCGATAGCAGTATAGCGATGCTCCTCTAAGTATTATTTTTGAAAAACATGTTTTATTTTTTCACCTGGGACGTTGCTTCCTCCTCTTCCTTTTACATCTTCAATCATCATTGCAACAATCATATCCGGTGAGTTTGCATCGAATGCAGCAAACCACCCAAGTTCTTTTCCTTCCGCATCTTTTGATTCTTTCAGTTCTGCTGTTCCCGTTTTACCAGCAAGGGTCATACCATCAACTTTAGCAATTCTCCCCGCACCATCAGAATCATTAATGACCTTTATTAATGCATTTTTTAATATTTCTTGATTTTCTTTAGAAATCACATTTTCTTTCCAATTTTTCTTTTCTTTCTTTTCTTTTATAAGGTAAGGTGATGGGATAGCACCTTCATTGACAATTGGTGCATAAGTCAGTGCTAAATGAAGAGGCGTCATTAATACTTGTCCTTGTCCGTATCCTGTGTCTGCCAATTGAATATCATTTTTTATTCCATCTTTTGCAATTATTGAAGTAGGAAATTCGTATTCGATTGGTAACTTTTCATGAAATCCGAACTTCTTAAGTTCATTTAAATACTGATCTTTACCAATTTTCAAAGCTTGTTGTGCAAAATAAATATTATCAGAGTACTTCATAGCCTTGTCGAAATCAATTGGACTAGTATCTTTCACTCGTGTTACATAATAATTTCCCCACGATGAATCTTTTGTCCACCTTAATCCTTCAATTTTAAATTCTTCCTTCGGATTTATAACTTTCGTTTCCAGACCAATTGCACCTGTAATTGTTTTAAATACAGAACCGGGTACAAATACCTGTGTGAAACGATTTATCATTGGCTTTTTCAAATCATTATTCCATGCTTCACGTTGGGCTTTTGATGCCCCTCTAACTACTATATTCGGATTATAAGCAGGACTACTGACAAGCGCCATTGCTTCACCCGTTTTTGGATTAACCGCCGCACTAGCACCAGCTTCATTTTTCATTTCATTAAAGATTTTTTCTTGAATTGAAGCATCAATTGTTAACGTAACATTTTCTCCACTTTTCGGTTCTTTTTTTGCTAAGTATTCAATCACTTTTCCGTTCGCATCTTCCATAAATATGCGAACACCCTTTTCACCACGCAATTTATCTTCTAATACTTTCTCTAAGCCTGTCTTACCTACTAAATCATCTGCTTGATATCCTTTTTTCTTAAGTGTTTTTAATTCCTCAGCATTTACTTTTCCTATATATCCTATTAAATGTGCCGCCGCTTCTCCTAATGGATACGTACGAACTTTTACCGGACGTGACGAAACACCTTCCAACGAAATATAATCATTTTGCAGTGTCCCTTCTGGTAAAATACCAATTGGCACCAATGAATCTGGTTTCACCCATTTTGCTGCAAGCTTCTGTTCAACTTCGTCTACAGACATATTCAGTAATTGCGCTACTGTTTGTTTCTTTTGCATTGCAGCCTCACCTAATTTTTCTGGAATAATTCCAACTTCCATTGCATTGCCATTCGTTGCAAGTTCTTTTCCATTTCTATCATAGATTTCACCGCGTTTTCCTTGCTCTGTCTGTATACGTACTTTATAATCTTTTTTCATACCTGGATAAATGAAGTCTGGAGTCCAATCTATTTTCCAAGTTTCTTTATCTCTAGCTTTTTCTTTTACAAGTTTTGTTTCATGTGAAAAGGAGATTTTTCCTCCCGAAGTATCCATACTAACTTTAAAAAGAATGAGCCTATTATCCTTTTTATCGTTATTTATTTTTTCTATTTTAACTTTTACATTCTCAACTCCAATACCCTCATAAATTGTTTCGTATTTCCCCATAAAGTCTTTTTTAGAAATAGATTTTTTCGCATGTTCTGATAGCTGATCATACATATCTGCAAACTTTTTATTTTCCCATAATTTAATATATATATTGAATGCTTGTTCTGGTGTTTCTTCTTTATTACATCCTACCAATACAAGAAGTAAACAAAAGAAAAGTAGTCCCCATATTTTTTTCAATTTAATCTTCTCCTTTTTATGAAATAAAAATGACATAAAGTGAAACCTCCATCAGTGGGGCCTTCTTCATTCCTCACTGATGGAAAGCTCTTACGGATTTGGTGCATGCCAAGAGTTATCTCACACCTATCTTCTTTGCTTCTCTCTGCATCTTAAGATGAGGGACCTACTACCCGTTAAAGCGGAATAAATAATAGCTGCTATTCCACGCCCCAAATCTCATTCTTTTATTCTCTTGTTCATGAACCTCTTAAATGCTAATAATCATAATCTTTTCTAGATATATATTACTGTTTTTGATTAGGGCTATCTATATTGGTAGCACCACCATTTATTCGTTGATTTTTTAAATCAAAGTATATATCTAAAATATCTTTTCCAATTAATGAGTTAATACCACCTTTATCATTATAAATCCATGGAACCACTACAGAAAATGCTACTTCTGGATTATCATACGGAGCATATCCAACTAATGTTAAATTGTAACACTCAATACGCTCACCTTTTGCATTCCTTCCAATTTCATTCTCCCCACCATATACTGTTTGAGCTGTTCCTGTCTTACCTGCTGGCTGATATGGGGCATTTTTGAAGTACTTTACACCTGTTCCGTCGCCTTCTTGAAATACCCATCTAAACCCTTCTTTTACTCGATCAATATATTCTGTCTTCATATCAACTCGATTTAACACAACAGGCTCAATAGAGTGTATGACTTTACCAATGTCTTCTTTTTTGGGTGATTGTTCTCGTATTTCTTGTACAATTTGAGGCTGCATTCGATATCCACCGTTTGCAATCGTTGAAATATATTGTACCAATTGCAGTGGGGTATACGTATCGTACTGCCCAATAGAAAAATCTAGCAAAAATCCAGGTTGACTATCTTTCTGTCTCGTTTGTCCAATTATTTCATTTGGTAAATCAATCCCTGTTGGGACTCCTAAACCAAATTGTTTAAAATAATAACGCATTGTATCAAATGCTTCTTGTTTAATATCTAGCGAACTATTTGGTACATAATTAACTCCAGCTATTTGCAAAGCTGTATGGAACATATATACATTAGAAGATATTTGTAAAGCTCTTAAATCATTAATATTCCCAAATCCGGATACATTCCATGATTTTTTCGCTTTCGTACCTTTAAAATTCATAGGTGCGTCATAAAATTGAGCTCCTGGTTGTATAGCTCCTGTTTGGTATCCGGTTAATAAGGTAGCACCTTTTACAGCTGAACCTAATTCATAAGAAGTTACCATGTTGCCTAATGCAAAATCTTCTATCTCTTTTTTTCCATCCGTTTCTACAAACCTCTTACCAGCCATGGATAAAATTTCTCCAGTTTTCGGATTCATCATGACAACAAAAGCACGATCCATTAATGGTTCTGAACCTTGAAAGGCTTTTAAATTTTTTTCTATACTTTCTTCCACTTTTTTCTGTAATTCCATATCAATTGTTAATGTTAAATTATTACCGCTTTTTCCTTTAGAAACGGTTTCTGTCTGAATAATGTTTCCTGCTTTATCAGTATGATTTCTAACTTCTCCTTTTGTTCCATGTAATACATCTTCATAGCGTTGTTCAATATAACTTTTTCCAACGCGATCATTACGATTGTATCCACGTACCAAATAAGAGTCTAAATGTTCTTTTGGCAGTCCCACTTCAGAGTTTGTTATATTCCCTAACACCGAACGGAATAAGTCACCATTTACATAATTACGTTCCCAGTCAACTGTTGCATCTACACCTGGAAATTCTGCTGAATTTTCACTTATTCTCGCATACTCTTGCTCTGTCGCGTCTTTTTTAATAATTTGTGGTGTCATTTGATAACCAGAGCTCATTTTATTTTTAATAACTAATACTTTTAAATCTTGTGATGTTAATTCTGCCAATTCTGCTTCTGTAATACGTTTTCTTCTTAACTCTTCAATTTTCTTGGATAACTCTTTCTCTTGCATGTTCTTTTCTCTCAAATGATCCTCGTCTTGCTTAGTAATTTTTGCTTCAGCACGTTTTTTATTTAATTGCATCCAAAAATCTTTTTTATCTATTTCGGTTAGCTTATTTATCTCTTCTTCTAGTATTTCAAGTACATTTGCAAGATCTTTAGCAGTTTTTAAAATGTCTTCGGAACTTCCTCCTTTTAATCTTGTATACGTAATAATACGAACGGGCCTATTATCGACAACCGGTTTACCTTCTCGATCAAAAATTTTTCCGCGAGGAGCTGAAATACTTGTTATACTCCCATCTTTTTGCAATTGATTCTTATAAGTCTCTCCATCTACGATTTGTACTTTTCCTAGTTTAACAATAATGGACGAGAATAATAGAAATGCACAAAAAAATAGGATATTTAACCGAGGAGATATACGTGTCTTTAATTTCTTTCTTTTTTGTTTTTTCATACATCCTCCAAATACGTTTTTTATACTGCGGCAACTATGCTGTCTCGTATTATGATGATTGTTTCTTTCTTTTCTAAAAATGCTATGATATATATAAATCCAACTTGATTTTCCAACACACAAGTCGCGGCCATGCTAAACAAAAAATAACCTGCTACTTTCTTTCTCTCTTTGTTTGAACTTCGCACGTGGAAGAAAAAGGCCCTGACCGCTTCTACGTATGGCCAGACGCTCTCGACCATCCAAAAAGAAAAGGGGTTTATGTCAGGGTTTTAATTTGGATTTATATATAATAGACAATGCAAGTACTACCGTTGTTCCACATTTACAAAAAAATAATTAATTTTAAGATAAAGTAGAGTCTGTAGAAGGAAGGGTTTTATGTTACATACAAAAACAAAAAGATGGGGGATTTTAGTGCTCCTTTCCATTCTAGGAGTTGTTTTTACGATTTTAGTTAAAACAGGAATATCAGGTTCGCCAAATGAAAAAGGAAAAATTATAAATCATTCTCTTTTTATCGCATATGCTCCTACCAAAGATCCTCGAGTCGCTATTTCTGTCATGATTCCTGGCGGAGATTCTGGAACAAATCATGCTGCTCTTGTTGCATCTAAGATTTTATACAATTGGGATGTACTTCAAAAGGAGAATAAAAAATAAAGAAAAAAGGTTCAATGAAGTGAACCTTTTTTCTCTTTTACCATATAGAATTTATACTCTTTATCCTCCACGTACCATCATTTTGTTTTTCAAAAACAAAAGAATACTTAATATCAATTGAAATATAATCTTTCTTCACATAACCTGTATAACCACTCATTGTAGTTATTTTTATATATCCATCATTATTCGTTTTGTCCGAAATCCAAGCTTTTACCATTTCATTAGACACCTGATTTAAAACCTGTGAATCAGGTTTTGGCTTAGCGAAAATTTTTGTCCCTTCACCAATGACTGTTGCATATACATAATGTTCTTGCTTTGTTTGATTACTTTCTGCCAACCCACTAGGTATTTTATATAATGTTTTCGTATCATTCACAAATTCTCCCCCCATTGCAAGGGCTACCTGTAAATCATGAAAGATATCTTCATCAAACCTCCACTCATTTTTATTATACTTTTCTCCTTTAAAAACAAATTCTTCATCCAGAGCTCCGTATAAATCATTCTCACTTTTTACACTCGTTATTGTATTTAATTGATTTATAAATTGTTTTAGTAATTGATCTTGATTCGATTCATCTTTCATCTTCACTTCAATTTGGGTGCTACTCTGTACAGGAGGTTCGTTTTTTCCAAAGAAAAATTGTTGAGAGTTAAACAGTACAACTGTAAAAATAAAAACAACTGCCACAGCTAGTACCCTTTTACGAAATATTCGGCTATATTTAAATTGATTGCTCTCCCTATCTTGGTATACAGATTGTTTTATCTTATAAATGAATTCCTCCTCATCCTGAAGCTGTCTCATTGGTCCACTTTTTAATTCTTTATACCAATCTGGCTTTTTGTTACTGTTCATACCTTTTATCCTCCTCTAATATCTTTGAAATCCGTGCACGAGCTCGGTGTAACCTGGATTTCACAGTTCCAATGGACACTCCTAATGTTTCGGCCATTTCATCATAGGATAATTCATATTTTGCATCTAGTATTAATATTTCACGATATTTCTTTGGTAAATTTAATACTATGTTCCAAATTTCATCGACTTCCTCTTTGTTAAAAAATTCTTGCTCTGCTGATAAATACTCCTTATCGTCTCTAAAAAAACTCACTAAAGAAATTCTCTTAAAGTAGGAAGACTTCAAATGATTTAACGCTGTATTCCTTGTAATTTTTAATAGCCACGTTTTAACAGATGATTCATTCCGAAATGAATGCCAATTTTTAAATGCTTTTATAAATACATCTTGCGTTATATCATCAGATAAATGTGTGTCTTTCGAAATAATAAATGAATAATTCCATACATCTTTCCAATGTTCTTTTATAACATAATCAAATTCATCATGATTACAATTTTGAATACCCCTATGTTCCATTTTGGTACCTCAAGCTCATTTGAATAAACATAAAAAATTTTCCTCACTTTTTATAATTGATCTACTATATAGACACGGTAACAGCTCCATTTGTTCCATTTCCCATTAAAAACAATATTACAAAGTTTTTGTACAAAAGTTCCAAAATGGATATAAGCACCTTGCTAAAAAGGACAATTTGATTAAACGTCTTTTTAGTTTAATCGTATTAGTATGTCTCATTATTTGCATCACCATAAATGTATAAATGAAAGTTGAGGTTAAAAATGATTACAATGAATTATGAATAAACATCAGTGTTGTCCAGAAAATCACTATTTTTTGAACACACAATGATAGATAGTTATTTGTACAATTTTCAAGGGTAAATATGTTCAAAAACTCATAAAAAAAATTATGTTCAGTTATTATCTCTTTCCTCAAGTTATGAAACAATTATATGGTGAGAACGGTTAAGACATTTCATATTTTCAAATTCAAAACGTAACAAAAATGAACACTTATACTACACATATTAGTGAAAAATGTATCGATATAACCTAGTTTTACAGGTATATCGGCTGAACTCCTTATTACAGAAAAAATTTTTGTTTTCTTTATATGTAAAAAAAGTATGAAAATGATTGTTATTATTAATAATATACATAAAACAAGGGTAACCACATTGGGCTACCCTTAGAGACTTAAACTTCTGGTATAAATGTTTTGCAATCTGTTTCTTTACTATCAGATGCTTGTTTCCCTGTATGACTTACTACATAAATAGATTCAGCATTGCACTTATTTCCATTTCCCCAATATTGGCAATTGTTTACTTCACAAAGAACATCTTGAGCCATAGTATGACACCTCCTTTTTTGTTTAGTATGAACAGTATTGAGAGGTGTCATACTATTTCGTATCCATTCGCCTAGAAAGATAATGGTAATTCTTCTAATGATCTCGTCAAATAATTACCACTCCATTTTATGTCTTCTCTTCTTCCTTTTATTTTAAGATTAGGCATACGATGTAATAAAGTAGGAATTGCAATTTTCGCTTCTAAACGAGCAAGCGATGCACCAAGGCAGAAATGAATGCCATGACCAAAGGCAATATGACAGTTATTTTTTCTTGTAATATCAAAAGTATGAGCGTTTGGAAATATTTTTTCATCGCGGTTAGCAGAGGCTAAGGAAATAATCACCTCATTTTTCGGCTCTATATTTTGACCATGCAATGTAAATGATTCCGATGCCCAGCGCATAGTCGTTATTTCAACTGGACTGTAAAATCGTAATGACTCCTCAATTGCTGAGTCAATCAAATCTGGATTTTGACGTAGAAGTAGCAATTGATCAGGATGTTCAAGCAATGCTAGCGTCATATTGGTGATTAAATTGACAGTTGTTTCGTGTCCAGCGACGATAAGTAGCATAATCATTGAATTTAATTCCGGAACACTTAATTTTGTTCCTTCACTTTCTGCTTGTATTAATGCACTCACTAAATCGTCTGAAGGATTTTTTCGTTTTTTATCTACTAAATCTCGTAAATAATCAATGAATTCACCTAACTTTTTATCAGTTTCTCGAATAGCTTCTAGTGTATCTGGAGAATCAATAACCGTATGTGACCAAATTCTAAATTTATCTCGGTCTTCTTGAGGGATACCAAGCATCTCGCTAATCACAATAATTGGAAGTGGGAAAGCATAATCATTTACGAGGTTTATAGTGTGCTGATGTTCTATTTTGTCTAATAAAGTATCAGCAATGGATTGAATATTATCTTTTAGCTGTAAAATCATCTGCGGGGTAAACGCTTTTTGAACAAGGGATCGTAGGCGACTATGGTCAGGTGGATCAGATCTCAACATATGTTTTCTCAAATACTCTCCATTTTCTAGTGTAAAATAGGCCTCAAACTCTTCTTTACTAAATACATTTTTAGCATCCTTCAGTAAACGTGTATCTTTTAATAAACTTACTGCATCTTCATATCTTGTAATAAGCCAGGCGTTAGGATATACCTGATAAACAGGATGAGATGCACGTAACTCTTTGTAAATGTCATATGCTTCATGTTTAAACGCAGCCGAAGTTAATTGGATCTCAGGTAATGTGTTACGATTCATTTCGTTGTTTGAAGACATACCGCTAACCTCCGTCTTTAGAAATATTTGGTGACCATAGCACCTAATGACCATTATAACGCATTGAATTTTATAAAAGTTGAGAAAATTCAAACTTAACATTACCTTTTATATTGAAACCAAAAAGAGATGTTCAGATGTACACCTCTTTTTGGTTTCAATATAAATTCACTTAAATTTTTTTTGCATATAAGTCGCTACAACATAACCACTACCCTTTGTTTTAAACCTTGCATGTGGAAGGAATAGGCCCTGACCGCTTCTACGCACGGCCAGAGGTTCTCGCCCTCTTTTAATGAAAAGGGTTTTTATGTTGGTTTTTCAATTTATATATGACTTACTACTCTAATTTTATTATATTAGGCACGTTTTCTCTGTCATATTCTTTGGTGTATGTATTTCCATCAGGAGTAACAAATACTAAAGTAATTTTACCGCAAACACCGGAGTAAAATTGAAACTCTCCTTTTGTATTTGTGACAGCTCGTTCTTTATTGGCAATTGAATCTTCATACACTTTTACATCAGATAGCGGTTGATCCGTATGATCTACCGCAACAGCTTTGATTTGAACAGCACTCGCCCTACAATCTAGATTATTTTCATGACTTATTTTATTATATACAGCAACCCCTATTCCAAAAATAACTATTACAATACATACAAAAAAGGCTATTCTTCTTTTTTTCTTCAAAACAGATCGCCCTCTTTTCTATAGAATGAAGATAATTATATTAATAGGAATTTTTGCTTTTTTTAATTTTAAGTTGTTTTAATTGTCCCACAATCATTATGCTAATGACAACGAGTAAAAACCATGAACTAATTTTTCCAATGTGAACGAGTTTCCACGTTCCATGTTGATTTGGATATTGCCACGCTCCAAAGAAGGTTGCGATATTTTCTGCAATCCAAATGAAAAAACCAATCAAAAAAAACGAAAGAACAAGCGGCATTTTGTATGTAATTTCTTGTAAAAAGAAATGTACATAAGTACGAAAAAACACTACAAATAATAAGGCCGGTGAACTACCCGCCACTTAACGTCCTTACGGACTGTTTGAAGTGGGGGCTTCTCGGTTAGTCGTTACTTTTGATAGCTAACGAATTAGTCTAAGA